>CAZXQZ010000005.1:0-44771 GCA_964642445.1 uncultured Anaerolineae bacterium | reverse complement strand
GTACTCGTACTCGTACTCAGTGCAACGGTACTCGTACTCGTACTCAGATTCGAGGCAACGATCGAGTACGAGTACGAGTACGAGTACGAGTAGGGAGTAGGGAACCGATTATTGTTGATGGGCGCTTGTCTGCCGGACGGGCGTCTGTGGTTTTTGGGGCGCTCACCAGGGCGCCGGGTGTTTCCCCCTTATGACTTGAATTGGAGGGACTGATGATGTCCGATCGTATGTGGCGACACAGGACGCGCTGGCGGCGACGTGGCGGGGCCTGGCTTCTTGGGCTGCTGACGCTGCTGGTTGTGGCGGCGTGCAGCGAGCAGGCAGCCGAGACGCCGGCGCCGACGACGGTGGCGGTGGCGCTGCAGGCCACAGCTGCCCCGACGGCGACAACCGCACCGACGAATACGCCCACCCCGGCCGCCACCAGCACGCCGACGCCGGTTCCAACGGCGACCCCCACGGCAACACCGACACCGATTCATCCCCTGTCGATCGAATACTTGCGACGCCAGGAATTCCCTGGCAGCACGCTGGAGATCGAGCAGACATTGGCACCCGGCTCGAACTACGATCGCTACATTGCATCGTACGATTCGGAGGGCCTGAAGCAGTATGGGCTGCTGACCGTGCCGCGCGGGCAGAAGCCGGCTGACGGTTGGCCGGTGATCATCTTCAATCACGGGTACATCCCGCCCAGCCAATACCGCACGACACAACGGTACGTCGCGTACGTGGACGGGTTTGCGCGCAACGGGTACATCGTATTCCGTCCTGATTACCGCGGCCATGATCAGTCCGAAGGCACAGCCAGCGGGGCGTATGGTTCTCCCGACTACGTGATCGACGTGCTCAATGCGGTCGCTTCGCTCAAGGCCTACCCGGATGCCGATGCGAACCGCATCGGGATGTGGGGTCATTCGATGGGCGGCTGGATCACGCTGCGCGCGATGGTGACGTCGCCGGATATCAAGTCGGGGGTGATTTGGGGCGGCGTCGTAGGGTCGTACGAGGACCTGATGAGCCGTTGGCGGCGCGGCAACCAGCCGCCGCCCACGCCCAATCCCAACAGCACGCGTGGCCGTTGGCGCAGTGGCCTGATGAGCCTTTTTGGCACGCCCGAAAGCAACCCGGAGATGTGGCGCACGCTGTCGGCCAACTATTTCCTGGAAGACCTGTCGGGTCCGATCCAGCTGCACCATGCGCGCGGCGATGAGAGTGTGCCGGTGGAGTTTTCGGAGATCCTGTACCAGCAGGGGCTCGACGCGGGCATGCCGATCGAGCTGTTCACGTACGCCGGCGATAACCACAATATCTCGGGCAACTTCAACACCGCCATGCGCCGTTCGGTCGAGTTCTTCAACCGGACGTTGGCACAGCCGGTAGCCCTGGCCAGTGCGACAGGACCCACGGTCTTCACCGGGAGTGGCCCGGTCAATCTGCGCAGTGGACCGGGCACCACGTTCGACGTTGTGGGATCGTTGGGGCCAAACCAGCAGCTCCCCATCGTTGGGCGTAATGCCGATGCCAGCTGGTGGCAGGTCCGAACGGCCAACGGACCAGCCTGGGTGGCTAACAGCGTCGTCACAGCTGTGCGCCATGCCGACGTGCCGGTCGTGGATACGAGCGGTACATCCAGCGGGTGAGCCCGCGCATGACGTCCCCGGCACGATCCGCCAGCAAACCAACAGGCGAAGCACCGTGCGGACCGTGCCGGGGACGTTGAGAAAATTTGAACTTTCGGCCTGGCTGTGGCATGATAGCGGGAATGCCTGAACGGAGTCTATCATGCTGCAGCTCAACCGATTTGCCAGGTATGCCTGGTTTGTTTTGTTCTATAACCTCCTGGTCATCCTCTGGGGAGCCTACGTCCGGGCCACCGGATCAGGGGCGGGGTGCGGCAGCCATTGGCCGCTGTGCAACGGCCAGATGGTGCCGCGTGCTCCACAGCTGGAAACCCTCATCGAATTTGCGCACCGCTTGACTTCAGGCGTGAGCCTGATCCTCGTGGTGATTCTGGTCGTGTGGGCATTCCGCGCGTTCCCACGACGCAGTCCGGTGCGTTTGGCGGCCGTATGGAGCGGGGTCTTCATCATCACTGAGGCGTTACTCGGCGCCGGCCTGGTGTTGTTTGGCCTGGTTGCCGATAATGATTCGCTGGCGCGTGCTATCTCGATGTCACTGCACCTGGTCAATACGCTGCTGTTGCTGGCCGCGCTCGTGCTGACCGCCTGGTGGGCGTCGGGTGGTCACGCTGCGCGCGTAGAAGGTTCGCGCGGCCTGGTGTGGGCGCTGCGTTTCGGTTGGCTGTTATCGATTCTACTGGGGGTCAGCGGTGCCATCGCCGCGCTCGGCGACACCCTGTATCCAGCGACTTCGCTGGCGCAGGGCATTCAACAGGAATTCTCGATCACGGCGAATCTCCTGGTGCGATTACGGGTCCTGCATCCTGTGCTGGCGGTCGGCATCGGTGTCTACCTGATCGTGGTGGCCCGCGCGGCACGCGGCCAATCCCCGCAACCGGCCGCCGACCGGCTGGCAAAGCTCCTGACTGTCCTGGTGATCGTGCAGTTGATTGCCGGTGCCATCAACGTCCTGCTGCTCGCGCCGGTGTGGATGCAGCTTGTGCATCTTCTGTTGGCCGACCTGGTATGGTTGGCGTTGGTGCTGCTGTCAGTCTCTTTCAGTGTCGCAACCGTGCCACAGCGGCAGGCCGTGGCTACGCAGGCCTAAGACTGTCATGCGTTGACCCCTCCATGGAACTCTACCTGATTCGCCACGCCCAATCGCAGAACAACCTGGCCTACAGCCAGAACTCGAATGACCGTGTCGCCGACCCGGCACTGACGCCCCTGGGTGAGCAGCAGGCCACCGGGCTGGCGTCCTACCTGGCGCAGCGTGTCGATTCTGACCGGCGCGATGGGCGCACGAATTATTCGAACCAGTTTGGGTATGCCTTCACCCATCTGATCTGCAGCCCCATGCGGCGCGCCCTGCAAACGGCACAGCCGCTGGTGGATGCCTTGCAGCTGCCAGCCGAAGTGTGGATCGACATCCACGAGACCGGCGGCATCTACCTGGATACGGAAACGGGACGCGTCGGCCAGCCTGGACTGACACGCCAGGAGATGCTCGCCATGGTTCCGGGACTCAAACTGCCGGCGGAAGTGACAGAGGCGGGGTGGTGGACAGGGGATTGGGAGGAACGCGACCTGCGCCCCGCCCGCGCGTTTCGCGTTGCGGCGCGCCTGTGGTCGCTGGCCGCCGCAGACGCACGCGTCGCCATGGTGACGCACGGTGGGTTTTCGGACCTGCTGCTGAAGGTGCTGTTTCGCCTGTCGGCCGAACTGCCCACCGACTATTTTCACTACAATACCGGAATCTCACGCCTCGACCTGGGCGCCGACGGGCGTGTACGCGTCCTATATCTGAATCGTTTACCCCATCTGCCGCCTGAGCTGGTGTCGGCGTAGCCGCAAACCACCCTACCCGACAGTACCGGTCAAATGTAGTGATGTTCTTTAGCCCAGGCCGTCAGCTCGTCGCGGAAGTTGGGGTGGGCCACATTGATCAGGTTCAGGGCACGCTGGCGAATCGACTTGCCGTACAACTCAGCCACACCGTACTCGGTGACCACGTAATGAATGTGGTTGCGGCTGGTTGTGACGCCGGCGCCTTCTTTGAGCATCGGCACGATACGGGAAATGGTATCGTTGCGCGTTGTACTGGGCAGGGCGATGATCGGTTTGCCCCCCTTGCTGCGCGAAGCGCCGTAGACGAAGTCCATCTGGCCGCCCACACCGCTGTAGAACGACGTGCCAATCGAGTCAGCGCACACCTGGCCGGTCAGGTCGACCTCGATGGCCGAATTGATCGAGATCATTCTCTCGTTCTGCGCGATGATGAAGGGATCATTGACATAGTCTTGCGGATGGAATTCGACGATTGGATTGTTATCGACGAAGTCGTACAGTTTCTGGCTGCCCAGAATAAAGCCGGCCACGATCTTGCCTGGGTGTAGGGTTTTGCGCTCGTTGTTGATGATACCTGCATCGACCAGCGGAATGACCCCATCGGAGAACAACTCTGTATGAATGCCCAGGTCCTTTTTGTGTCCGAGAAAGTGCAGCACTGCGTCGGGAATGGCGCCGATGCCCATTTGCATGGTTGCGCCGTCGGGGATCAAATCGACGATGTGTTCGGCAATGCGTTTTTCGAGCTCTCCGGGTGTGCCCTGGGGAACCTCAGGCAGGTAGTAGCTGACCGGCACCAGGTAGTCCACTTTGCTGATGTGGATGAAACTGTCGCCCAGGCAACGGGGCATGTGCTCGTTGACCTCTGCCACCACAACTTTGGCGCTCTGGGCGGCCGGTTTGGTCAGGCCTACTTCGACCCCAAAGGAGAGAAACCCGTGCTCGTCGGGTGGTGAGCAATGAATGAGGGCCACGTCCAGTGGAAGGTGCCCATTACGAAACAAGCGCGGGATTTCGGACAGAAACACCGGCGTGAAATCGGCGCGCCCCTCATTGACGGCTTTGCGCACATTATGGCTGATGAACAGCGTATTGACGCGGATCTTGCCTTCCATTTCGGGCGCCACATATGCGGCATCGCCGATCGTCAGCACTTGCACGATCTCCAGTTGTTCAACTTCACCTGCCCGTGCGCGGTTGGCCACCGCGTTGAGCAGCGTTTGGGGCACGCTGCAGTTGCCGGTAAGGAAAAGGCGGTCGCCCGATTTGATGATTTGTACCGCTTTTTCAGCGGGGACGACCTTATTCCAGAAACGTACCATCCAGTTTGTCATTGCGTGTTACCTTGCTATTTCCCCTAAACGACTGACAGGTTCAGTTATAACTTCCTGGCACGGCATACTTGAAACACCTTCCACCCGACAGAGTACTAGCTGACGGCAAACGCTGCAGCTAATCCCGGATGGATGATCTGGCCATCACGTACGTTGACACCTCGCGCCAGGGCAGGGGATTGTTCCAGCGCGGCATCCAGCCCGTCGCGGACAATACTGTGAATCAGCGGCCACGCAGCATTGTTGAACGCGTGGGTCGCCGTCCGGGCCACGATGCCGCTCATGTTGGGCACGCAGTAGTGAATGATGCCTTCTTCCACATAGGTGGGCGACGTGTGGGTCGTGGGTCGCGTCGTCTCGAAGCAGCCACCGCTGGACACCGACACGTCCATGACGATCGAACGCGGCTTCATGCGCCGCAGCAGGTCACGCGTCACGAGAATCGGTGATCGCATACCGGCCGTTTGTACGGCACCTACCAGCACATCGGCAAAACGCACCATCTTTTCGATGTTGTACGGGTGGGATACGAGCGTCACGACGCGACCGCCATAAATCGTGTCGATGCGCTCCAATGCGCGCAGGCTTTTGTCGAGTGCGTAGACATTGGCACCCAGGCCCAAAAACGCACGCGCTGCGTTCGATCCGACGACACCGGCACCCAGGACCACCACCTCAGCCGGCGGCACACCGGGTACACCGCCCAACAACACCCCCTTGCCGCCGCTGGTATTTTCGAGCAGGCGTGCCGCCACCTGGGCACACATCCTTCCGGAGATCTCACTGATTGGCAGCAGAACGGGCAGTGATCCGTCGTCTTCCTGGATGGTATCATAACCAATGGCTGTTACTTTATGGTCGAGCAAACTCTGAACCCGGCTGCGGCGAGCGGCTGCCAGATGCAAGAAGCCACATAGGATTTGCTCGCCATGCAGCCAGTTCGTTTCTTCGGCGGTTGGGCGTGCCACCTTAACGACCAGGTCGGAGCGCGCGCACGCCTCTTCTGCGCCGTACACCATGGTAGCACCGGCCTTGCGGTAATCTTCATCAGTAAAACCACTGCCGATACCGGCCCCCTGTTCGATGAAGACGCGATGACCTTCATCGCACAGAATCTGTACGCCAGACGGAATCAGACCGACCCGGTATTCGCTGGCTCTGCGTTCACGTGGGACACCAATGTCCATCTTCACTCCTTCTTTCCTGATGGCGCGGGGACGGCATCTTCTTTCCATTCACGCACGATCAATTTGAAAATGTCAGATTCGGTCACAATGCCAATCACAGAATTGTCCGGTGCCAGCACCGGAAACCCACCTACCTTGTGCTGCAGCAGCAGTTCCACCACCGCCACCACAGGCGTCTCGGGGGTCACCGTCAGCACCGATTGGGTCATGGCTTCTTCGACGGTCAACCAGCTGTCGGCTTGCGGATCGTACGGGTCTACGGCGGCTGCCATGGAAGCGGCACGGACATCGCCCTTGGTCAGGATGCCAGCCAGTTGGCCATCGTCATCGACCACGGGCAGACGGCGAAAGCCGTATGCCTCCATCAATTCGGCTGCTTCGTCCAGGTCGGCCAGATGGCTGATCGTCATGGCCGGAGAGCTCATGATGTCGCGCACAAGATAGTCGGGCATTAGAATCTCCTCCTGTCTCACGTAGCAGACGTGGCGCTGCCGCAATCGACGGCCCAACACCGGTACCGACCGCAGTCAGTTCTGGCGACACGCACAACACAAGGGCTGCCGGAGACATGGGTCGTGAATCTCCCTGGGGCAGCCCTTGTGCGCAGCTGACAATCAGGCGGCAACTTTGGCCAGCAGGCCAGCCCGCTCCATGTATTGGGTGACGACACGTGCCAGGCGGCGAATCCCCTCCTCCAACATGGCCGGTTCGGCATTCGAGAAATTCAGCCGCATCGTATTGCACAAGCCGCACTCGCGTCCGCCAGAATAGAATGCATGCCCTGGCACGAAGGCCACCTTTTCTTTAACGGCATCTTGCAGCAGGGCTTCGGTGTTGATCTCGGGTGGCAGGGTGATCCAGAGGAACAACCCACCCTGCGGCCGCGTCCATTCGACACCGGGCGGGAAATAAGTCTCGAGCGCATGCAGCATGACGTTGCGCCGCTCGCGGTAGACCCGGCGAATTTCTTCGATGTGGGTCTCCAGAAAACCGTCGCGCGCGACCTCGTACGTGACCATCTGGTCGAAGATGCTGCTGTGCAAGTCCATGCCCTGTTTGGCCTGGACGCACTTTTGGATCACCTCCACAGGGGCGACGATCCAGCCAATGCGCAGGCCTGGTGCCAGCAGCTTCGAGAAGGTGCTCAAATAGATCACATTGCCGCGGAAATAGCCATGGCCATCGACAGCGCGTGACTCCAGGTTTTCGCAGTCCAGGCGCACCAGCGATG
The DNA here is from genome assembly GCA_964642445.1 of uncultured Anaerolineae bacterium. Taxonomy (GTDB): domain Bacteria; phylum Chloroflexota; class Anaerolineae; order SSC4; family Amarolineaceae; genus SSC4. The sequence continues at coordinate 37,549 of CAZXQZ010000005.1, read as the reverse complement.
GCAGGTGTTCCCCTTCGTAACGTAACTGGCCATAGGGATCATCCTCGATGATGGGGATCCCATAGCGGTCGGCCATGTCGACCAATTCGTGCCGGCGTTCCAGAGACAGGGTCACACCGCCCGGATTCTGGAAGTTCGGCAGGATGTACATAAACTTGACCCCGGCACGCAGCGCTTCTTCCAGCAGGTCGATCCGTAAGCCGTCGTGATCGATCGGTACGTCGATGTATTCGGCCTGGTAGGCATTCCAGGCCTGCAGGGCACCGAGGTACGTGGGGCGTTCGACCAGGAGTGTATCGCCGGGATTGATCAGCAGTTTGCCAATCAGGTCGAGCGCCTGCTGCGAACCGGAGGTGATCAGGACATTGTCCTCTTTGGCTTCGATGCCCACGTGGGCCATCTGCTGCACGATCAGGCTGCGCAGCGGCAAATACCCTTCGGTCGTGCTGTACTGCAGCGCCTTGGTGCCAGCCTGGGCCAGCACACGATCGGCGGCCAGGCGAAACGCCTCCACCGGGAAGAGTTCAGGCGCCGGCAGCCCGCCGGCAAACGAAATCACGTCCGGCAGCTGCGTGAACTTCAGCAGCTCACGAATGATGGAGCTGCTCATGCGCTGATTGCGCTGTGCGTAGCGTCGTTGCCACGGCGTTGTCATGGTTACTTTTCCTTTGCGCGAATCAAGAGCACGGGGCAGGGTGCACCCTGGAGTACTTTTTCGGCCACACTGCCGTATACCCAGCGGCTGATGCCGCCGCGCCCGTGCGTGGACATGACAATCAGATCGACACCTTCACCTTTGGCGTAGTCGATGATCGCATCGGGGACTGGGCTCTCCAGCACAGTCGAGCTGACCACCAGGCCCTTTTCGCGCAGTGCACCGCAGACAGCCTGCAGGTACTGCTGCGCCTGCTCGCGCAAGCCTGGCACTTCAGACACGGTCCCGGACAGCACCAGGTCGGGTGCAATCAATTGATAGGGCGAGACAATCACACGCAGCAGTACGAGCTGGCTCTTGAATTCAAGCGCCAGTGCTTCGGCATGATGCAGTGCCACCTCGGCAAGCCCCGAGCCGTCCAACGGTACAAGAATCTTCTTGTACATCCTCTCCTCCCGCGCGAATGGTCATGCGATTGCTGTTCAGCCTACCAGCTGCGCATGTCTGGCTGATGCCTCGGCGTTAACAAACCGCCGCTGGCGCGGCACAGGCTGCGCCGCGCCGCAAAGCTTCTTTGTTAGACGCCAGGAAGCGCCGGTTGCGCTCGGGCAGGTGTGCCTCGAGCGTACGATCGATCACCTCCAGGGGCAGCAGCCCGCTGGCCTCCAACAGCGCACCTAACATGACCATGTTCGCCTGTTTGACATTATCGAGCTCACTGGCGATGTCATTGGCCGGCACTGCAATCACCGTGATGTCAGTGCGGGTGATGGCACGGCTCACCAGCGAGCTATTGTAGATCAACAAACCACCAGGTTTGACCAGCGGTTCGTACTTATCAACCGACGGCAGGTTCAGGGCAATCACGGCATCTGGATTGCGGACCAGCGGTGCCCCAATCTCCTCATCACCCACGACAACGACGCAGTGCGCCGTACCACCACGCATTTCCGGGCCATAGGACGGAATCCAGGTCACGGCTTTTTCGGCATCCATGCTGGCATAGGCCAGGACCTGCCCGGCAAAGAGGGCACCTTGCCCACCAAAACCAGAGAATACGATCGAGTATTCCATCTCCGTCACCCCTGGCCCTTTCCGTTCAGCTTTTGTACAGCATCGCTGACCTTGTAGTCGCCGAGAGGGTAGAATGGCACCATGGCCTCTTCGATCCATTTGAGTGCCTCGACCGCCGTCGTGTGGTTGTTGGTCGGGCAGGACGAAAGAATCTCGACCAGGGCCAATCCCTCGCCCGCGAGTTGGGCCTCGAAGGCGGTACGAACAGCCTTTTTGGTCTTATTCACCTCGCGCACGTTGTGCGTCGAGCGGCGCACCGCATACGATACACCGGGCAGCATGGCGATCAGCTCGGCCACCCGCAGGGGATAACCCGCCATCTTCACGTCACGGCCAAAGGGCGACGAAGTGGTCACCTGGCCAGGCAGGCTGGTCGGCGCCATCTGGCCACTGGTCATGCCGTAGACAGCGTTGTTGACGAAGATCACCGTGATGTTTTCGCCCCGTGTGGCGGCATGGATAATCTCATTGGTCCCGATTGCCGCCAGGTCACCGTCACCCTGGTAGGTGAAAACGACCTTATCCGGCTGGGTGCGTTTGAGCCCGGTGGCCATGGCGGGTGCGCGCCCATGCGCCGCTTCCACCATGTCCACGTCGAAATAGTTGTAGGCAAACACGGCACAACCGACCGGTGCCACGCCAATGGTACGTCCCCGAACGCCCAGCTCATCGATCACTTCGGCCACCAGGCGATGGATGATACCGTGCGTACAGCCAGGACAGTAGTGCGTCAACGCTTCAGTCATCGCCTCAGGGCGGCGGTAGACGACCGTCATTTCGTCCAGGTTGACCAGCTGGCTGTTCATGAGATCACCTCCGCGGGCAGCGCGGACAGTTTTTGTGTCACGCGGTGACCATTTCCGCCGCCGGGTTTGATGGTGGGCGGCACCTCTTTGTGTATTTCGTAAGCGGTGACCAGTGCCGTGAGTTCGCGCAGGACCTCGTCGGGCAGCGGAATGGCACCCCCCATTCGACCATAGAAGTGGACCGGTGCTCGTCCTTCCACAACCGCCTTGACGTCATGCAGCATCTGACCGGCGTTCATTTCGACGACCAGGATCGCCTTGACCTGGGCGGCCAGTGCCTGCAGCCGTTCCTCTGGGAATGGCCACAACGTGACCGGGCGCAGCAGACCCACCTTGATGCCCTGCGCTCGTGCCTGGCGAATCGCTGAAGTCACGACCCGGCCCATGGTTCCAAATGCCACCACCAGGTATTCGGCGTCGTCGACCAGGAACTCCTTATACCGCACTTCCGCACGCCTGATCTCTGTCAGTTTGGCCTGTAAACGAAGGTTGTGTTTCTCCAACCCCTCCGCAGTCAGGTTGAGTGACGTAATGAAACGGTGCGGGCGCCCATCGGCTCCACGCAGTGCCCACCCGGGTTTGTCGACAACGACTTCCCGGAAGGGCGGCATCGCCGCCGGTTCCATCATCTGCCCGATCGTGCCATCCGCCAGGATCACGACCGTCGTGCGATACTTTTCAGCCAGGTCGAATGCTTCGTACGTCATGTCCACAGCTTCCTGGACCGTTGCCGGGGCCAGGACGATATTATTGAAGTCGCCATGTCCTGCGGTCTTGACCATCTGGAAATAGTCAGCCTGTGACGGCTGGATGTTGCCCAGACCGGGACCACCGCGCATGATATCGACGATGACGCAGGGTACCTCTGACCCTGCAATGTATGACAGTCCTTCCTGCATCAGGCTGATACCCGGACTCGACGAAGAGGTCATCGTACGGGCACCGCCGCAGGCTGCACCATACACCATGTTGATCGCGGCCAGCTCGCTCTCGGCCTGTAGAAACACACGACCCAGGCGCGTCATATGCCGCGACATGTACTCGAGCAGCTCCGTTTGGGGCGTGATCGGATAGCCAAAATAAGCCTCGAGACCGGCACGAATGGCGGCCTCGGCGATGGCTTCATTCCCTTTCCATAGCTCCTTTGCCATGGTGACACTCCTTGTCCGGCCTACGCCAGCGCCGCAACGCGCGGCGGGGCTTTTTGCAGGCGATAGACGGTAAACACGACATCGGGACACATCACTGCGCACAACCCGCAGCCTGTGCAGTGGCCTTCCGGATCATCCAACACCACGGGGTAGTAGCCCCGCGCGTTGAGTGTTGGCGCAATATGCAGCACATTCTGGGGACATACGGCGACACACATCTCGCAGCCTTTGCAGCGGTTGGTGTCGATTACAACAGTACCTTTGGCCACAATAGTTCCTCCTTTGGATCATCGTCGTCGTTGACGATCGCCGCAGTGCGCAGGGCAAGATTCACTCTTCGCCGTTGCGACGATGCTGCGGTTCATTGGCCTCCAAGATTTCGATCAGATAATCGAACAGGTCGATTTCAGTGACGATACCCACCAGTTGTCCGTTCTTGAGAACCGGCAGGCCGCCAAATTTGCGGTCGCGCATGATACGTGCCGCCTCCAGGATGGTCATCTCGGGCGTCACCGTCACGGGGTCCACCGTCATGCAGGCCCCCACTTCGATGTGTTCGAGGATGAAGTTGTCGTACCACTTTTCATGGACGAGAATCGGCGAATTGGTAGCCCGTCGCAGATCGCGATCGGTCACGATGCCGACTAACCGTCCGTTTTCGATCACCGGCAGCCGTCGGAAATTGCCCTGACGCATCAGGGCAATGGCGGTGCCGATGGATTGAGAGGGATGAATGGTGACTGGGTCTACAGTCATGATGTCGGCTACTCGGCTCATGCAATTCACCTGCTCAGATGGTATTACCGTTCAGCTATCACAGACCGATGATGACCCACCATGATTCGCCTGCTGTCCGGCACATGGGGGAAGCCCGTTCATGTCGCCCCTATTGTAACCCCGGTGCACGGTGCTTCACATGACAACTGTCATACCGCAGATACCAGGCGTCACAAAAAAGAAGGTTGAGTGCTATCTTACCCAACCTTCTCTTTCATATATATCAGTTCAACCGTGCTGCTGATGAGCCCGTGCGCCTTACCCACCGCACAGCGCAGGCAGCCTGTGCCGAAACTGCTCGCACAGATCGATAGGGCCTCACGCAAAACCGCGAAGATCGCAACCTGGCAGCGATCAGCGTCTCAGGTTGCGACTCTTCTGCGCGATCCGTTCAAACAGCCTCTCAACCGCGGCTCCAGCGAATGGTCACGTCCGGGTTACTCCCCATGGCCCGGCGCAGCAGCGCAAGCAGGTTGGCCCCCGCCCCATTGTCCTGCAGATAGTCGACCGTCGGTGCCCCGATGTAATAATCGCGGTCTTCAGCCGACTCTTCTTCCAGGTTGTCGTTGAGAAACTTAAGCTCCTCTTCGCTCAATGTCCCAATCAACTCGCCCGTATCCCCATTGTACAAATTGATCATACATCCTCCTCAATCCAAAATCCAAAATCACAACTGCCCCACATCGCCCCACTGCGCAAGCAGGCTGCGGTAGGCCGGATCGGCGTACCGCTCGAGGGCGAAGGACGGTGCGTAGTCGGGCAGGTGATGGCCGGCGATGTGTGCGGCCAGCAGTTCCCCGGCCCCCGGTGCCGCCATGAGCCCATATCCAGACAGTGCGCCAATCACGTAGGCGCCAGCGACCGGCAGCGGACCGATCAGGGGCCGGTTCTCACGGGTTTTCAGGTAATACCCCCCGTCGATCATTGGTTTGGGCGCACGCGCAAGATAGGCCCGCAGCCCTGGCAGCATCGTCGCCATCCCGCGCAGCACGACATCGGGGTATTCCGGGTCGACCGCCACCGGAAACGTCACGGCCACTGCCTGATCGTGGTAGGGCCACAGCATCAGCACGATCGGGCTGTCGGCTGGCCCGTCGGGGCGCCCGTGCACCCCAGCAGGAAATTCCGCAAGCAGCCAACGCGTGTCATCACTCTCACTGAACCAGGCGCGCGCCTCTTCGTCCCAGTCGACACGCTGCGGGTCAGACCAGATCAGCAGCGGCGCATGGCGCGGCATGACGCCCAGATGGTCACTGAAGCTGATTTTGAGGTGGCGTTCGGCAAAGACGGGTAAGTCGACACCCAGCAGCGCGGCGACTGGCCCCAGAAAGGGTCCGGCCGCATTGACGAAGGTGCTTGTTTGCCAGCGCATCGTGCCAGCCGGGCCGCTGGCCTGCACAGCGCATACCCGCTCACCGGCCACTGCGACCCGCTCGACGGTGGCCTGGACGAGGCGCACACCGCGGGCACGCGCAGCTTCCCACAGGACCATGCCCAGCTGTTGGGCACTGAACCAGCCACAGCGTCGGGCATGGACCACCGCCACCGTCTCTTCGGCCAGGTAGGGGAAGTGCTGGCGCACCAGGGGGACGTGGGTAATGACGTCCGCGCCGGTGGGTTGACCGAGAAAGCCCTCGGCCGGCGCCGGCATGTACGTGGGGTCATCGGGCTGGCCGCGGTGATACCGTACCGGACCCGCGCCCAACACCGCGGCTTCTTCGGCGGCGGCCGCCAGCTGCCGGGCCCGGGCCGGGTCGGCGGTGGCGTACAGGTAACCGCGCCGGTTGAGGCGGATGGCGTTGTCGGTTTCGCCGGCCAGGGTCTCCAGCAGGTCGATGCTGTGGTTCATCAGGTTGACCATAGCACTACCGGGACCTGGCCACCAGTTGCGGTAGCACTCCGACGACTTGTCGCTGGTTAAGGAGAGTGGCGGCCGCTCGTCGATGATGACGACATCGTGGATCCCGGCCTGCACGGCCAGGTAGTAAGCCGCTGCCAGGCCAGCAATACCGGCACCACAGATAACCACGTCGGCTGTCGAAGTCATGTCTCTCCTCTACCGTACTCTTGCACACCAGGCGCCTACGGTCCAGGCATTTCCACGATCCGCCCTTCGGCCACGGTCAGGCAGCGGGCGTGTGCACGAAAATCGGGGGTGAAGTCGTCCCAGTCGGTAGTGGTGATGATGGCCTGGGCCACGCCCTCCAGGGCGTGCAGCAGCATGGCACGCCGCTGCGCATCCAGCTCCGACATGACGTCATCCAGCAGCAGGACCGGTGGCTCACCGCTGGCATCGCGCATGACTTCGAATTCAGCCAGCTTGAGCGCCAGGGTTGCCGTACGCTGCTGGCCGCGCGAGCCGTAGGTGCGCAGATCGCGCCCCTGGATGCGAAAACGCAGCTCATCACGATGGGGACCGAGCAGCGTCATGGCCGCCATGATCTCACGCCGGCGCGCGGCTGCCAGCTGTGCCCGGTAGGCATGCAGCACATCATCCTGCGTGAGGGCCCGTGCTTCGGCCGCCGGCCCGGCAACGACTTCGTACTGCAGCGTGAGCTGGTTGGCCACCTGTACCGGATCGCGCGTCGGGTCAACACTCGGCAGGTATTCCAGGTAGACGCGCTCCCGATCGCCCGTCAAGGCACGCTGCCGTGGCCCCGCCGCACCTTCCAATGCGTTGACGAGCCACTGGCGCTTGACAATGAGATAACTACCGAGGGCGACCAGCTTCTCATCCCAGAAATCGAGCTGCTGCGCATTGCCTCCCTGTTCGCGCAGCCGCCGCAGCAGGGCGTTACGTTGGGCCAGCACCTGGTTCCACGTGCTCAAGGTACGCAAATAAACCGGATCGATCTGGCACAACGCAATGTCCAGGTAACGCCGGCGCACGCTGGGTGCACCCGTCACCAACTCGATGTCCTGCGGCAGAAAGAGCACCACCCGCAGGTGCCCCACCAGGTCCATCACACGATGCACAACGCCGTTCACACGCACCCGTTTGCTGTAGCTTGTCGTATCACCATTGGCTGGAGCGAGCAGAATTTCGAGCTGCTCCGAGGCGCCCGGTGATGGTGCATGCTGGACGCGGCCCAGAATGCGCACAAACCGGGTGCTGTCTTCCCTGGCCAGGAAGTTCACCAACTCACGGTCGGTGTCGGCATGCGGCGACTTGCTGGTAGCCAGATAGTAGACTGCTTCCAGCAGGCTGGTTTTGCCCTGTGCGTTGCCACCCTGCACCAACGTCAGGCGGCCCGGAAAATCGAGCTCCAGGCGCACATAATTACGAAAGTTGGTCAGTGACAGGCTGCTCAGGTACACATGGACTCCGGTGAGCCGATTATAATGTGCCAGCGGGCGTGTGACAAATTCCTTTGGAAGACCTTAAGGTACTGTAACAATCCATCTGTGCTTTACGTCACTATGTACGATAACAGCAGCGAGGCATGACAGTGATCTCAACAAAATCGCAGAACATCGTGCAAGCGGTCTTTGCCGATGATGGTGATGTGACGATGGCATGTGCGGATGTATTGAAACAAATCGAAAACCTGACCATAGCGGGCGATACGATGTCCTGGGCAGTACAATACCCAGACCTGCACCGACATGTGATGGCGTGCGGACATTGCCGCGCCGTGATCCACGACTTGCAATGGGTCTTCGAGCAGGCTGCGGCGAATGCCCTGATCGAGCCTACCACCTATCCCAGCGCCGATTTGTCCTTTTTGCCCGATCCCTTGACGCGGCTGCGCCAGCGTGTGGGCCAGGTGACCAGCCAGGGCCACTTCTGGATGCGCAACACCCACGGCGCAGTCTGGTTGAGCCTCGCCCAGTACCTGCTGGCGCGACCCCTGCGGGCCAACATGAAGAGTCCATCGGCCAATGAGCACCTCGTACACCTGGCGTGCGAACCAGATGACCAGCTTGTCATCGAATTGGTGGCCGATGACGCCGGTGACGACCGGGTCACCATCACGGCGCACGTGCGGCAGCCGGCCCGTTTCCATCGAGGTTACGGTGGCAGCCAGGTATTGCTGCACCTGGGTACGGAACAGCGCAACGGTCTCACCAATGAGGCCGGACGGGTGGTGTTTTCCCACGTGCCGGCGACTGCACTGCCCGATCTGGTGGTTCAGATCACGCCCTGTCAGTGTGATTAGGGGTTCGCCCACCCCCTCACGACCCAACCACCGTAAAACCAGCCCAGAAATAGGGATGAGCGAGCGGGCAGGCGGGCTCCGTCGTGCGCCAGGTAGCGTTCATAGCTGTCAGACGCGCCACGGTGCCATCGATTTCACCGGATGCAAGCCCATCGAATACCAGGCGCTGGGCCAGGCCGGCCCAGGTGAGCGTACGGACCGTCATCTGTGCCTGGCGCAGCGCCCGTGCCGGGGACTGCTGCTCGATCATGTAGGCCTGATAGAAGGACTCCGCCAGGATGCGCGTCGAAAGCTCATCCACGCGCCACAGGCTGACGACCACGGTCCGTGTGCCCCCGAGTAGAAATGCCCGCACCAGGCCCATCAATTCATCGGCCCCTTCGACATCACTGCGCCCGCTCTCACAAGCACTCAGAAATACCAGCTCCAGCGGCAGGCTGCCCGCCGCCAACAGATCGGCCGCGGTCACGCGCCCATCCGCCAGGTACAGGGCAGACTGCAGCGGCGAGTGGCGGTTGAAGGTGCCGTGACAGGAACAGTGCAAGACGCGTGCCTGCCTGGCAGCGGTCAGGAGGTCGGCCCGCCGCGCGGCGGTACCCAGTTGGGCGCGCACACCCAACAACTGGGCCACCGCAGCCGCTTCGGCCTGGGCGTGCTCCAGGTCTGGTGCATAACCCAACACGCAGTGGGGTCGTCCCGCAGGGGAGCGCAGTGGTTCCTGCAGCCAGGCGCTGAGCGATGGGGCGACGATCACATCGTACCCCTGTCGCAGCAGATCCTGCCCGCGCGTATCGTGCAGCGCGTGGAACGGTATGCGGTGCAGAGGACCGTGGGGCACGACGCACAGAGTGGATGGCGTGACGTGGCCGGGTGTTGCCACCTGGGCCAGCAGCGGTGCCAGCAGCGCGTCGTAGACGATGCGCAAGGTCCACGGCGTGAGGAGTTGACCGTTGTCCCCCGGCGTCAGCCCACTCAAGGTGCGGCCATCGTGGTCGAAGGCGCGCTGCTCCAAAACCTCAGGTGTCAAGGCCAGCGGCTGTGCTGTGACGCCGGTGGCAGTGACCGTGAAGCCGATGATGGTCGAAGAAGGCCACAGGATGGATGCCAGGGCATTGCCGGCCGGTGCCATCTCGTCCGAAACGGGTCGTGTGTTGGATGGCTCGATACAAAAATAGACGAGTGCGGCGGTACCTGGCTGCAGGCGCTGACAAATTTCAGCAACATCGAGCGGTGTGCGGGCTGGTACCAGGGATGGAGACGCATCACCTGCGCCGAGCAGGTCGAAAAAGGCACGCGCCCGCGCACGTTCGGCCACGGCCAGGGCGGCACCCGGCTGTGCCAGGCGCACGCACGTGAGAACCGCCGCCATGTAGACGGACTGCCAGGTGGAGAACAGGTGTGAGCGAACGTCGCTGTGTTCGATTAGCCCGCGCAGCATTTCGACCAGGACCAGTGCCTGTTCGTATTTCAGCAGCGCGGCCGCGTCGTGGCGCCGTGCGGCCAGGATGTTGCCTTGCAGGTAGAGTGCCAGCACCTGGTAGCGCACGTTCTGATGGGCGACGGCGAGGGCGTAGGCCATCTCGAACCGGGCGGCGGCGGCCGCCATGTCATGCCGCGCCGCGTGGCGCAAACCCTGGTTGAGGTGAACTTCGATGTGAGCCAGGGGGGTTACCACCAGCTTCTCGGCTGTATCCAGGGCGTTGGCTGCCTCGACCCAACGCCCAGTGAAGAGAAACAACTCACCCAGGTTGTTGAAGGCAATGCCAGCCCCTTCGGTATCAGTGACCGACTGGCACAGGGTCACCACACGCTGATAGATGCGTTCGGCTTCTGACCACTGTCCCAGCTCGGTGTAGACCAGTCCCAGGCCATTGAGGGCAAACGTTTGCCAGTCGCGTGCGTCGAGCTGGTCCAGCAGCTGTAGGCTGTCTTCAAACGCGGCAGCTGCCGCCGTCAGCTCATGCAGGTGGCGGTGTGTGGTGCCCAGGTTGAAGCGCGCCTTGGCCTGGCCCAGGGTGTTGTTCTGGGCGACAAATTCCGCATAGGCGTGTTGGTAATAGCCCAGGGCTTCGTCGTACCGTCCGCGGTACTGCGCCGCGACACCCAACGAATTCCATATGCGCGGCCGCAGCGCCGGATCGATGTCGGGCTGTGCCAGCAGGTGTTCGAACGTGGCGGTTGCCTCGCTGTGAGCGTGGCGCTCGCAGGCCAGCACACCCTGCAGGTAGGCGCGCAGGTGCTCGGCCTGGGCGCACGCCGGCAGTGTCCCGGCAGCCAGCAGATCTGCCAGGTCGTCATACGCCTGCTGTGCCAGCAGCAGATCGGCCAGTTGGTCGAAATGATAGAGCTGTTCCGGGATGTCGTCGAGCTGTTTGAAGTAGTCGAGGGCGCGCTGCTGCCAACTGCGGAAGAGGCCGGGCTGCACGTAACGCAGCTGGTGCAGTGTCACGTCACGCCAATCACCGGCGCGCGCGGGGAATGGCTCACGGTGCCACGCGTCCCAGGCCGCCCTGGCCGCGCCCGGGTCATCCAGGATGGCGGTGAGGGCGGGCAAGGTGGGCTGGCGTAGAAGAGCGATGGGCCACAGGTCGGTTGTCGCCGGCTGGCCGTGAGGGTGGGCGTTCACGGTGGACTGTATCCGTTTGCCTCCAGAAAGGCACGCAGTTTCTGACGGGCGCGCAGGTAGGTGATACGTTCGTTGCCGCGCGAAATTTGTAGTGTATGGGCAACTTCTTCACTGCTGCGCTCCTCGAGCAGCCGACCGGCCAGCACCGCCCGTTCTTGGGGACTCAACACCGTCATGGCGCGTCTGATCATGTCTGCCAGGTCAAGATCGAGCTGGCTTAGGACGTTGACCTCGATCGATTCGTCCATGGTGATGTTGGTTTGCCAGGGACGTTCCTGCCGCATGCGGTCACGGAATTTATTGACGACGATGCGGGTCGCCCAGGCCAGAAACGGGCCATCACGGCGGTAGGCATCGAGCTTGCGCCATACCTGCAGCAGCCCCTCCTGGGCGATTTCTTCGGCCAGGGCCAGCTGTCGTTCCCACGGCAGGTCGGCCACCCGGCGCGTGCACAGATTGTATGTGATCTTGTAAAGATAGCGCCACAAGACCTCATACGCCTCCACACGGCCGGCGTGGAGTGCTGAGACCCATTCTTCGTCGCTTGCGGGTTCGTACGGAATCATCGCTGGCTTCGGCTGCCTGTTCGTGATCGTCTGACATGGGGTGACTGGCTGCTGCATTATAGCACAAATTCCCAAATCGCGAGACGTGCGGCCCGTGCCACCACCCTCGCACGCCCCATTTCCATCGCCCGCGTTCCCACAAACCCCCAACCCCCGACCCCCAACCCCTGACCTCCCACTCCCCATTGACGCAACGCCCTCCCAATGCTAAAATACCTTCAACAATTCCCCCATCACGGGTGCGGCCCCCGCCAGCACCCACTACCCGCCCACGCCTGACCGCACGCGAGGTGCCGCATGCCGATCCCGGGCAGCCTCCTGGACCGATTGAGCCGGGTCCTGGCCACGCTGTACAGCGACCAGGCCAGCGCGCGCACGCAGGCCATCACGGCCGGGCTCGACATCACCCGCATTGCCTTCGACCTGGTAGCCCTCAACACGTGGGCCGACATCCTGCGCCAGGCCGAGGAAGAAGATCGTACATCGGCCCTTCTGAATCAGGTCGTCACGCAATACTCGAATTACCTTCCCCTCGACACCGCACGCCAGGCCTATGCCGACTGGGTTGCCGCCGGACGGCCGCCGATTCCCGTCCCGCCGCGACCGCCGCGCATCTTCATCTCCCACGCCACCGCCGGCACACTCGATGCACCCGCTCTGCCGGTTCTGGTCGATTTCCTGGCAGAACAGGGTTTCACGGTCTGGAAAGAGCCCGCCGACGCGCCACCCCAGGCACCGTGGTCCCGGCGGCTGCTTGGTGAACTGGGTACATGCGATGGCGCCGTGGTGCTCTTGAACCAGGCGGTCCTGGATGACCCCAACAGCTGGGTCTGCGATGATCTGCGTCTTCTGCGCTGGCGCAGCTGGCTGGAGGCAGACGCCGGTTTCGCCCTGGTGGTGCTGTGCCTGAATGCGCCGTGCGCAGCCATCCTGCAGGGCGAGCCCTGGGATCTGCTGGAGATCAGCGGTGCAGCACCGCTGCAGCACGCATCGGACGATGCCCTGCGTGCCCAACTGGCAGCGGCCCTGCAGCCCCTGGCGCGTGTGCGGCGGCGTGACTGGCGCCTGGCCGACCTGTTGACCGCCCTCGAACAACGCCTGCGGGCCACGCAGATCACCCCCGCACGCCTGCAGCAGGCGGCCCAGGACCTGGCGTCGCAGATGGGCCTGGAAGCCGACACCCTATCGGTCGAAGGCATCGATTGGGTCGACTGGTGGTGCCGTGCGCTGCTGTGCGGCGGCCCCAGCCTGCTGCGCAGCCTGGCCGACAATTTGAACGTGCAGCTGATCCCCGAAGCCAAAATGGGTCTGCGCGAGCTGGTGGCACCCACCTGGGTCGATCTGCGAGCCGCTGGCCTGATCCCGCGCCTGGGGACACATCCGCAGGTGACGCGCCGTGCGTTCTACGTCAACGGCTCCCTGGTCAACAACCGGCCAGCCACCGATCCGCGCTTCATCGCCGAGATGTACCTGCGCCGCGCGTGCTGGCGTGCGGCCGGCGCCCTGTGCTGGCCGCTGGCGGTCGTGCCACCCCGGGCCTCCTCGCGCGACGAAGCCCTGGCGCGCGTACGTACCCAGCTCGAAAACGTCTTCGGTATCGACGTGGCAACCGTCGACGATGGCTGGTTCGATGGGGATGTTTCCGATACCGACCCATGGGAGGAGATTCGCCGGTGTGTCACTGAAGGCCTGCAAGCCCACAGACCGACTATTCTCCTGCTCCCCGGACCCAAAATCAACGATGCCACGCTGCTAACCGAGCTGCGCGAGAAATGTGGCGACGTGACCTTCTTTTTCGTTTTTGTCGACCCAGAGATTGCGCGCACCGCAAGGGTGCCGCCCCTGCAGCCGGCGATTACCGGTGATGCCGACAAGCGCGCCTACGATGATTGGCGCGCCCTGGGTGGTGAGCTCATCCCGGTGTGATGCACCAGGCACCGCGAAACGATAGGTGATAGAACGATAGGTGATACAATGGAAGCCCAATACGACTACCACAAACTCTTCAACCCCGTTCCGCTGCTGCAGGACTTTCGCGAGCGGCCAGCCGATGTGGCTCCCACGGGAGACGGTGCCGAGCCGTCCCTTGCCACAGCGGCTATCAAACCGGGGGATCAGCGCGATGGGAGACTCTACCTGTACGACGAACGCATTGTGCTCGCCGTCAACGTCGCCCTCGCCACCGGCCGCCCCCTGCTGGTGAGCGGCCCCTCGGGCGGTGGTAAGTCCTCCCTGGCCTTCAACGTCGCCCGGCACGAGCACCGGCGCTATTACGAATTCGTCGTGACGTCCCGCACCCAGGCCCAGGACCTGATGTGGAGCTTCGACGCCGTGCGCCGCCTGGCCGATGCCACCACCGATCGCCTGGTACCGGGCCGCGCGCCGCAGCCCGTCACAGAGGTGCCCGCCCGCCCCGACGCCTTCGAGACCTACTACCCCTACATCGAGCCGCGCGAGCTGTGGTGGATCTTCGACCCGGCGTCGGCGGCGCGGCGCGGGCGGCCGGGGGGACCGCCCGCCGGCGCAGCGGCCCACGATCCAGCCGCAGACAAGTACGCCCCGGCCGATGCCCAGGGCGCCGTTTTGCTTATCGACGAGATCGACAAGGCCGACCCCGACGTGCCCAACAACCTGCTGGTGGCCCTGGGTTCGCTCGAATTCGACGTCACCGACATCGAACAGCGTGTGCAGTTCCAGGGGGATGACCGCCGTTGGCAGGAACGCCCGTTGGTGATCATCACCACCAACCAGGAGCGCCCGCTGCCCAAGCCGTTCCTGCGCCGCTGCGTCATCCTGGACATCAAGGACCCCGGCGACGACCGGCTCATGGACATTGCCCGTAGCACCTTCGGCACCACCGAAGAAGCGCTGTACAGCCTTGTCCTGCAGGCCATCAAAAACAACAAGCAGGCCTCGGCCAGTGGCCCCATCAGCATCGCCGAATACCTCGACACCGTACGCGCCGCCATCGAGCTGCGGCAGGGGGAGGCACCGATGCCCGACAGCCTGCTCGACGACATTCTCGACAAGACCGTGTGGAAGGATCGGGTTCAAGGACGCTGATGCGACCCATCGTCAACCTGGCCGACCTGGTACAGGCGAGCGGCTGGCTGCAGCCGGCCAACCGTGCAACCCTGGAGCAGGTGGCCGATCTGCTCGGATTCCAACCACTGCCCGCGGGGGCGACACCCGCCGGTGGTACGAGCACGCGCCCCGCCACGGTCGAGATGCCGGCCACTCCCCCGGTCGAACCGACGCTGCCACCCCCGACGGTGCCTGAGACAGCAACACCTCCGCCCACCGCACCGCGGCCCACTGCGGCTGGCTCGCTCACGTTTCGCCTCGATGGTCCCACACTGGCGGCAGGCGCCGGCACCGCACCGGCCTGGTACGTCGATGTGACGCCGCTCCCGCCAGCCAGGACCGCAAAACCCCCGCCGCCCGCACCGCTCCTGGTGCCCCAGTGGACGCGTACCACGCTCACGCGCACCGTGTCGGTGCCGGTGCCCGAGGGGCGCGTGGATGTTTCGCAGCTGGCCATCACCCTGGCGCGACTGCAGCTCCCGCGCACGATCCCGCGCGAGCCGGTGCCTACGCTGCGCCACGGTGTCCAGGTCCTGGTCGACCTGGGCGAAACGATGGCGCCCTACCGCCAGGACCAACGCCGTGTCGTGCGTGAACTGTATCGTCTGATCGGTGCCGAGTACTTCGAGGCCCTGCAGTACCATGGTGTACCAGGCCGCGGCGTGCAGCCACTGGGCAGCCGCGAACCACCGCGCACCTACGCCCCGCCCCCCGCCGGCACACCGGTTTTCATCCTGGGCGAACTGGGTATGGCGCCGCCGCATTATACGTTGCCCACGGTGAGCGTTGGTGAATGGCAGGACTTTGCCGCCCAGGTACGCGACGCTGGCTGCCAGCTGCTGGCGTACGTGCCCTACGGGCCGGCCCGCTGGCCCGCCGCGCTGCGTGGTGCGCTCGAGATCGACTACTGGGGACACCAGCTGCCGGCGGTGCGCCGGCAGCCCACACCGCCCCTGCCGGGTGGCGAGGACGACCGCGCACAGGAGGCCGCCGCGCTGGCCGCCATCAACCCGAACGCCTTCGAACTGGCCCGCCTGCTCTCCCTGGCCAGCCGCATCGAGCTCGACCTGCTGCGCGCCGCACGCCTGGCCTTGCTGCCCCAGGCCGATGCCGGTGCCGAGCTCGACCTGTGGTTCAGCCCGCTGGCTGAGTACCAGGCGGGCAGCGTGATGGGCCTGCGCCCTGAGATCGCCGAATACCTGCGCCAGAGCCTCAAAGCCAGCGGTCGCCTGGACGAGGCCTGGTGTTTCCTGGCGCGTTACCGTATCCGTACGCGGGCGCCCGCCGCCGTCCGCCTGGAAGAGCAGGTGCTCTACCGGGTCACGCGGGACCCGTTGGGTGCGCGGCCGGCGGTCGAAAAGAAGCTGAGCCGTGTCCTGGCCGCCCTGCGCGCCCAGCCCGACGATCCCGACGGGCTCGCTCTCTGGTCGGTGGAATCGCTGGCCAGCATGCCGCCGGTGGTGCAAACCTGGCAGGCCGCACGCGATGTGAACGTCGCCGCCGGTCTGCACCTGGCGACGCGTGCCATTCCCGCCGCCGCGCTGCCCCCAGACCCTGCGGCGCTGCGCTGGTTGCTGCCGGCCAACCTCGTGCAGCTGCCCGCTGGCCAGGGTTCCACCCTCGGCGTGCGGCTGCAGACCGAGGGCCTGGTTTTCAACGAACCACCGCAGCCGGACGACCAGGTGCTGGCCGACGTGCCGCCGACCCTGCCACGTGTCCTGACCGTGACCTGGCACGATGGCCAGGCTGCGCAGCGCCAGGTGGTCCAGCTGTACCCCGGCCAACCCACGCCACCGCTCGGCCTGGGCGGCGCCGCGACGGCTGTGATCGAGCTGATCGATGGACGACGCTTCACCCTGGTGCGCGAGCTCGACCTGGCGGCGCTGGTTGGGGACGTGCCCGCCTACCAGGTCGACACCCTGGACCTGTCGGGACGGGGCCTCAGCGAGGTGCCGCCGGCGGTGTTCGATTTTCCTAACCTGCGCACGTTGGACCTGCGCGACAACCAGATTCGGTCGCTGCCGGCCTACATCGACAAGCTTCGCCATCTGAGTGAGCTGCGGCTGGACAACAACCCCCTGGGCCAGCTGCCTGGCAGACCCATCAAGAACCTGCGTGCGCTGCGTCTGTTGAGCCTGCGGAATACCGGGCTGGACGAACTGCCCGCCGAGCTCGCCCGCCTGACCAACCTGGAAACGCTCAACCTGGATCTCAACCCATTCACCGAGTTTCCTGAACCCATCACCCGCCTGCAAGCCCTGCGCCAGCTCACCCTGGCCGGCAATACGCTGGGCAAAGTACCGCCGACCATCAAAAACCTGGTGCGGCTCGAGACGCTCGATCTGGACAACTGCGAGCTGACCGAACTACCGGTGGCGATCGGCAGCCTGGCCAACCTCAAGACCCTGCACGTCGCGCACAACGAGCTGCGCACCCTGCCCGCTGAGATCAGACAGCTGTCAAAGCTGGAAACGTTGGACGCAAGGGGCGCTTTGCTGAAGGCACTGCCCGCCGGGATTGGCCAGCTGGCCAGCTTGCAGACTCTGAGCCTGGCCGAGAACCAGCTCACCGAACTGCCGGCGGAGATCGGTCAGCTGCGGCAACTCCAGCACCTCGACCTGCGGGACAACCGGCTCACACACCTGCCAGAAACCCTATTTGCCCTGATCGGGACCCTGAAACACCTCGATCTGCGGGGCAACTTCCTCGAACTCCCAGCGGATGTGCTGGGTCGCGTCGACGAACCCCAGGCCATCCTGGACGCATACCAGCCCGTGATGCTGCAGGCCCTGCGCGACGCGACCAGCGAGCCGTCGGAGTCGGCCCAACCGGACCAGGCAGCGTCGACGCAGGTGCTGCCGTATGCCGATCCGTGGTACGAACTCTATTATGAAGTGACCATGGCGACTGCGCCCACTGCCCGTTATTCGCTGCACGTGGTCGAGACCCTGCTCTACGACGGGCGTACGGGGACCATCGACGGTCCCCGTGCGATCGTGTTCGACCAGGGTGCCCTGTCGCGCGTGGCCCGTGATCCCCTGGCGTACGGGAAGCTGCTGGCCGAGACGTTGTTTGCCCGTACGCTGACCCATCTACGGGAAAACCGCACACGCGCCGGCTACACAACCGCCCCGTTGAGCATCCGGCTGAGCCTGGACGCGGAAGCCGCGGTGCTGCACACCATCCGCTGGGAGACGCTCCAGGACATGGAGGGTCGTTCACTGCTGACCCAGGCCGACATCGTTTTTGCGCGTGAAGCCGTGGATCACCGCACGAGCGAGGGTTACCCAGTCCGGCAGCCGGCGCACGCGCTGGTGGCGATTGCCGCTGCGCGCAGCAGCGACCGTACGAGCGAAGCCCAACAGGCCACGACGGTCCTGGGTGGAATACCCGCTACAGTGATGGACTCCCCGGTCACGATCGACCGGCTGGCACAGATGCTGCGGGCCCGGTATCCCATCGCCTACCTGCTGGCGGATGTCGCCGCGCAGACCAAGGTGGGTGGGCTGCTCCTCGAAGATGCCAGCGGACGGCCGGTCGTCGTCTCGTTCGACCAGCTCGCCGAGACGTTTGCCCGGCTGCCGGTGCGGCCGCTGGTCGTGTTGGCGGCGCCGAACGCCGCGCACTGGGAAATCGCCGTACGCCTGCTGGAGGCCGGTGTGCCGGCGGTGCTGACGTTCCAGGATGAGCTGCCCGAACAAACCCGCACCACGTTCTTGTCGGCGTTCTTCGACCAGCTCATGCGCCACGGGCGCGTCGACGGTGCGGTAGCTGCGGCTCGCCGTGTGATTGCGGACCAACCGGCGTGGTGGGTCCCGGTCCTGTACACCGCACTGCGCGACGGAAGGCTGTTCGACGCCGCGGTCCCTGAGAGCGCCAACCAGGCGCCGGAGACTGAATCGGAACCGGGGGTGACGTTCGACTGGGTCGACATCGCAGCGGGTGACTTCGTAATGGGCAGCGACCGCAGCCAAGACCGGCTGGCGACCCCTGACGAAATGCCGCAGCACGCGGTGACGCTGCCCGCCTTTCGTTTGGCGCGCACACCGGTGACCGTGGCGCAGTTTGCGGCCTTTGTCGCGGCCACCGGTCACGTCACGACGGCAGAGCAGGTGGGATCGAGTTACGTTTGGAACGGCTCCGCGTGGATTCACGTCGAGGGCGTATCATGGCATAGACCGGGCGGACCGAGCTCTACGATCGACGACAAGCAGGATCATCCGGTGACGTGTGTCTCCTGGCACGATGCCATGGCCTTCTGCCGTTGGGCCGGCGTGCGATTACCGACCGAGGCCGAATGGGAAAAAGCCGCACGCGGGAGCGATGGCCGCCTCTATCCCTGGGGCAACGACGAACCGAAACCGGACCGCGGCAACTTCGACAAGCAGACGGAAGACACCACGCCGGTGGGCCGCTACCCGTCGGGCGCCAGCCCCTACGGCCTGTTGGACATGGCGGGCAACGTCTGGGAGTGGACCACCAGCCTGTGGGGGAAGGACGGGGCGCAGCCGGAGTACGCCTATCCCTACGACCCGCACGACGGTCGCGAAAACCTGGCGGCGGACGACGCCGTGCGGCGTGTCCTGCGCGGCGGCTCCTTCATCGACGCCGTCCGCGTATTACGCTGCGCCAAACGCCACAAATACGCCGCCAACGCCCGAGTCTTCGACGTCGGCTTCCGCGTCGCAGCGCCCCCACCCAATCAATCCGTTCCCCAAACCCGCTGACAGCCATCCGTTCAATCCGTTCCCCGGGGGTGGGACCGTGTCCCACCCGCGTTGACAGTAATCCGTTCCCCCCCTTTGCCGCGTGCTCGCCCCCATGGTAGAATACCTCCACGTTGTTCCTTGCCCTGACAGACTGCGAGGTCACCCATGCCCACTCCTGCCACCATCCTGTCCCAACTGGCCTATGCCCTCTCGGCCGCCTATCAAGCACCAGACCTGGCCGCGGTCCTGGCCACTACGTCGGACCTCGACGTGGCCAGAATTGCCCTGGGGCCTACCATGTATACGGCCTGGCTCGCCATCCTGGCCGAGGCCGAGCGCCAGGGCCGGACCGAGGCGCCCTTGCAGCGCGCGCGGACCGACTACCCACACCGCGACCCGCTAACCGCCGCGGTCACCGAATACAACGCCTGGGCCGGCGCCGGCCGCCCGGCCAGCACGACGCGGGCCGGCGATCCTGCACCTGCTGACGCGCCGGCTGGTGGGTCAGCGACCACATTGGGCAGCACGGTCATCCACACCGGCCGCGGCGCGCCCATCGATACTGGCCGACCCGCGGGTGATGACCCACTTGTCACCCCTCCCCGGCAATGATACAATGAAGCCATGAACCACACGCGGGCGCGAGTTGGTTGGGTTCTCTGGATCATTCTCACCGGCATGGTGCTGGCCAGTCTCTGGGTGACCGCTATCGTGGGTACAGCCAGCCCGGCCCCTGCGGCCGCGGCCCAAGGCGTGCCGCTGGCCACGGTTGTCAACCTGCCGGTCAGCACCTCTCTCGACGATACGGCGATCAAGCTCGACGTCATTCCGGCCAACCTCCACAGCGATCCCTTGCAGCGTTTTGGGCGCAGTGTCGTGCCGTACGTCGATGGCTGGCGCTTTCAAGCCGTGCCTATTCCCCGCGGCGCCACCATCGTCAGCGCCACGCTACGTCTCGTGCCGGCGGGCTGGCAGACCGGGGTGCCTATTCCGGTCATCCTGCGCGGCGAAGCGACCGACAACGCGGCTAATTTTGCCGACAACCAACCCCTGGCCCACCTGCGGCCCCACACGGTCGCCAACGTGGCCTGGACGCTCACCTACACCCCCTCTGCACCCTTCCTTTCGCCAAACCTGGCGCCAGTTGTGCAAGAGATCGTCAACCGGCCGGGATGGAACAGTGGCCAGGCGCTTGTGCTGCTGGCCACGAGCATCGGCACGACCCGCGCGTACCTGGACGTCGAGAGTTACGATTTCCAGCCCGACGTCGCCGCACAGCTCAGCGTGGGTTACCAGTTGACGAGCGGCACACCCACATCCACACCCCTGGTGACTGCAACACCCACACCAACGCCAACGGCCACCGCCACCCCAGGCCTCAACCTCGGCCAGGCCCTACCGCTCGAATGCTGGCAGCCGGTCAGCGGCAGCAACAGCGGGCCGCTCAGCCAGATCGATCGTTACGACTGTCGCCCAGATTGGCTGGAAAGTGGACCCGAGCGCGTCTATGCGATGGGACTGCTGGCCGGCGAGCCGCTCGTGGCGGAGCTCATGAATCTCGCACCCGGCGCCGATCTTGACCTGTTTCTGCTCACCGGCCCCCTGCCCAGCACGTGTCAGGCTTATGGTGATAACAGTCTTGCCTACACCGCCGGCAGCACCGGCGTGATCTACCTGGTCGTAGATGGTTATAACGGTGCCGTCGGATCGTTCGACCTCATGGCACGCTGCCCGGCGCGTCCCACCCCTTCACCCACACCGCAGTCGACCCTCTCACCACAGCCCACCCCACGTGCACACCTGCCGTTCGTACTCCGTTAGCCAAAGTACCGCTACGACGTGCAGAATTGCCCGCTTTTCAGCAGCATGCCACAAAACAGCCCTCCAGTACCGGCACCAGGGGCAGCCCAGAGCGGGTTTGCGATCGTGACAAGTCGCTACCGTTTGACGGGGATAACGATCTTTGCTATTCTAGTGCCCGTGCAGGGTACAAACTCGGTGGAATTACCGGCTTTTCAGCGTGCATGTCGCTGAACATCAGCCCTGCAGCGGCACTGAGCCGGACTCATCGATGCTGGCTGCCCCGGCGCCATCCGGCCAACCACCTATTCCTGGCGCGCGACCGATCGCTCGCTGTGCCAATTCGGAGGATGCAGACGTGCGTATTTGGATGACCTTAGGCCTTTGCCTGGCCATCGTTATCACGGGATGGATTGGACAGGGTCTCTTTTTCCAGCCCGCCGGTCCAGCCGCTCACGCGGCTTCACCCGCCACAGCCCCTGGAACCTGGGAAATACAGTATGCCGATCCGCAGGGCCGTACCCTGCGTGGATTGAAGATGATCGATGCTCAGATCGGTTATGCCGTCGGCGGACCCGACTGGGGCGTGGCCGGCGATGGCCTGATCCTGAAAACAACCGACGGCGGGACGTCGTGGGTCGAGTTGACCCACCCAACGACCGGTTGGCTGCACGGGTTGAACTGCGACGATGCCAATCGCTGTTGGGCGGCGGGCAAATTCGGCTACATCGTGCGCACCACCGACGGCGGCGCCACGTGGATTCGCAGCAGCGCGCCGGGCTACGGTGGCTGGCTCTATTCGGTCGGCATCGTCGACGAAAACACCATCCTGTTGGGCGGCACGCAGGGTGAAATCTTCCGCTCGACCAATGCCGGCGTCAGCTGGACGCTCAACGACGTCGATGGTAACCCCAACGGCGGTGTCGTCATGTGGGATTTTCACTGCTTCGACGGCACCACCTGTTACACGGCATCCAACGGCTCCAAAATCT
This sequence comes from uncultured Anaerolineae bacterium, assembly GCA_964642445.1. Taxonomy (GTDB): domain Bacteria; phylum Chloroflexota; class Anaerolineae; order SSC4; family Amarolineaceae; genus SSC4. Next base: position 15,149 of record CAZXQZ010000005.1, on the reverse strand, counting down.
ACAAATCGTTCAACGGCGGCCGCAACTGGCGGGTGTCGTTCAACTACCCCGCGCCCGATAATCTCTCCATGGATTGTATCAACATCGACGAATGCTGGGTGGGCGGTGGCTCCCAGTACCATGGCACCGTCTATTACACGGCCAACGCCAGCGTCGACGGCGACTCCACCTGGGCCGAACAGACCCGCAAGGCCAACAAGGCCTTCTATGGCATCTCAGTTCTGTCGAACGGTGTCGGGTGGGCCATGGGAGGCGAACACGCCAGTGGCAACCAGACGGTTGGCGCGGCCGCCTACACCATCAACGGCACCGATTGGGAAAGTGCATCCCTGCCCGCGGGTACCAAAGAAGTGTGGGCGGTGCAGATGTTGAACGAGTACCAGGGATGGGCGGTAACGCACGGCGGTAAGATCCTGGTCTACCGACCGGCGGCCACGCCAACACCTACCGTGACGCCAACGTCCACAGCCACGGAAACCCCCACGGCGACACCAACCAGTACGGCGACACCAACCAGTACACCGACGGCGACGCCGGAACCCATTATGTACCAGTACTTCCCTGTCGTGCCAAAATGACAAATCTGTCACGTACCGTAGGCCGTTGTTCATCCAGGATTAAGATCGTTCGTGTAGGATAGACCCATCTGTGCCTTAGCCCCGTGGGTGCCGGTGGGTCACGTAGGGTCAGCCCACCCTGTCGGCCCACCGGCCCGCTCTGTCGTGCAGCCCTCCATCATGTATTCAGGAGGTTTATCTCGTGACACGCAATAAGCTCATGATTATCGTCATGCTGAGCACGATTGCTCTCTTGACGCTGTTGGTGTCGGTCGTCTTCAGTCAGGATGGCTCGGTCGATGCCAATACGGTGGTGGCCGAAGACACCCCCGACATTCCACTGCCACCCATGACCAACCCCGGCATCTACATGATCAACCACGACGGTGACGAAGACCCAGCCCGCTACAGCCTGGTTGGGAACCTCTACACCTTCAACTGGTCCGATGTGCACGTTGCACCCGGCATATTCAACTGGACCGTGATCGACCAATACCTGGCACGCGTGGCCGCCTCGGGCAAACGTGCCGCCATCGGTATCAGTACCTACAACGCCCGCTGCTGCGGCGGCATCAACGCCACACCGGCCTGGGTCTGGCAGAACGACCCGCGCGCCGTGGTGATCACCGGCTCGTGCGAGATCTCGCCGGCCGGCGGCTGCCCCGACGGCAACTGGCGCGTGCCGAAGTACTGGTTCCGTAGTTATCTCGACCCATACGGCGAGTTCGTGACTGCCCTGGGCAACAAATACAAGGCCGACCCGCGCGTGGAATGGATATCGATGGGCTTCGGCACCTACGGTGAAAACAAAGCCGGCGGCACGTCGCTGGAGATCGCGGCCCTGGAATCGGCTGGCCTCACCATGAGTATCTGGCTTTCCACCACGCGTGAGATCATCGACGACTACAACACAGCCTTCCGCACCAATGGGGTGATCCAAAAAGGGCTGTTCATGCAGATTGCACCCTACACCTTCCGTGAACGCGAGCGGTGGGACCTGGCCAATTATGGTGTCCCGCGTGGGGTCGGCGTTTCGCTCAACGGTCTGGTGCCCGACTTCAACGAAGCCTGGCGCCAGGGATCGGTGGCCAACACCTGCAATACGACCAACTTCTGCGGCATGTACGATACGGTCTTCCAGAACTACACGTCGGTCCCGATTGCTTTCGAGACCTATCTCTACATGCTGTGCGACAATACCACCACCTACTGGGCCATGTTGAGCGGCATGGACAAAAAGGCCGACGTCATGCGTCTCAACGACGACCTGTTCTTTACACGCAATCCAACGACCGGCCTGCGTGTGGAAAACATCCCCAACCAGGAAGTCTTCGCGTGGATGAAGGACTATGTCGGCAAGAATGCCAGCAATACGCCCAGCGTCTGGGTGGCCATGCGCGAGCACCGCAACCCCACTCCGTACTGCTATTCAGCCCCGGAGCAGACCTACTATCCCGAGCCGGGCAACTACAGCTTCTACCTGACGCAGGAGGATAGCATTGCCGGCGGTGTCACGGTCGCTGAGACCAACTTTTCTGACACGACTTACCTGGGCTGGTGCGGTGCCGGCGTTCAAGACCCCAACGGCAATCCCTATCCATGTTACCAAAACCCCTACAATCCGAACCTGCCCGCCGGTCGCGAGGGCTGGGTCGCACGCCGTACCAATGGCGCTGGCAACCCCTTCATGTGGTTCAAGATCAACGATGCCTACCTGTTCGGCGGTGACAACACGGTCAAGGTCGCCATTACCTACGCCGACATCGGCACTGACCGCTTTAAGCTCGAGTACGATTCGACCACCGGCCTGCGGGCAGCCACAGTGACGGGCAGCGGCCTGGACTACGTACAAAAAACCAACAGCAATACCTGGAAGACCGCCACGTTTACGGCAGTCAACGCGCGCATGGCCAACGGTCTCACCGGTGGTGCCGATTTCCGACTCAACAGTAATAGCGACGGCGACGAGCACATCCACCTGGTGATGGTCAACAAAAACGCGGCCGGCTTTGCTGGCCCACCGGTGACCTTCACCCCTTCACCGACGCCCACTGCGACGCCAACCCCGCAGGTTCAAACCGGCAGTATCACCGGGGCCGTTTTCAACGATCTCAACCGCAACGGCAGCTGGGACAATGGTGAGCCGCCCCTGGCCGGCGCCGTCATCAACCTGCGCACGCCGCAGGGTACCCTGGTACGCACGGTGACCACCGGCGGCAGTGGGACGTACAACCTGAGCAACGTGCCTATTGGTACTTACCTGCTGCAAGAAATCCCGCCGGCCGGTTATGCCGGTGGCGTGCAGATCGGTATCCAGATCGCAGCCGGCAGCACATTCACCCAGAACTTCCCCAACTACCGACAAACATCGGTGTACATGCCGCAGATCAGCCGCTGACGCTCATTCTCATCTGACGGACAGAGATCGCAAGTTTTGCAGACTTGCGATCTCTGTTCACGACACCATCTGAACGAACTGTCACCTTTCCACACACCGTTTTTCATACCGTTTTCATGTTGCTGTGCTATTCTGAACAAGGGCCGGTCTGTCTGCGCCGGCGCGATCTGCCGCGAGCTGACAGAGGGGTTGCTCCCCGTACTCGAATGCCTGCTGGAGGAGAAAGCCAGCCATGAATACGCCGTATCTCACTTTTTCTAAGTTGTATCCCCGCCTGCGCAGCGGTGTGATTGGATTATTAATCCTGATCACACTCCTGGCAACCCTGATCCCGGCGGGTGCCGTTCCCGCGCCGGTGAATGCAGAACCTGGTGCCGCTGGCACGCCTGAAATCCCTTCCCCCCCGGTGACCCGTCCCGGCATCTACGCCGTGGCCGAAGACGGCACGATGAATCCCAGCCGTTATCACCTGGTCGGCAGCCTGCGCACCTTCAACTGGGCCGAGCTGCACACCGGACCCGACCAGTACAACTGGGCCGGTCTCGACCAATGGCTCAACACTGTCTCACAGAATGGCAAGGCCGCGGCCATTGGTGTCACCACCTACAACGGCCGCTGCTGTGGCGGCATCAGTGCCATGCCAGCCTGGATTCGTACTGCTTATCCCAATACGGTGATTGCCGCCGGCGCCTGTGACCCAACCCAGTTTCCGCAGGGGGGCTGTGTCAACGGCCAGTGGTACCTGCCCAAGTACTGGGATGCCGATTACCTGAACCTGTATGGCCAGTTCATTCAGGCCCTGGGTGACCGCTACAAGGGCGACCCACGGGTCGAGTGGGTGGCGATGGGTTTTGGCACGTTTGGCGAAAACCACGCGGCCAACACCAGCAGTGACCTGAGCGCCCTGACCAACGCCGGCCTCAACGTCGACCTGTGGATCAGTACGATGCAGCAGGTCATCGACCGCTATTCCAACGCCTTCCGCAGTGGTGGTGCGCTGCAGAAGATGCTCATGATCCAGGTAGCATCGTTCAGCTATCAGACGCGTGAGCGTTGGGTGCTTTCCAACTACGCGGCCGCCCGCGGCATCGGCCTGTCGTTCAACGGCCTGACACCCGACTTCAACAATGCCGTGCAAGGGACCGACCGCTGCAACACGCGCAACGAATGCGGCATGTACGACCCGATTTTTGAGCACAACCGCACCGTTCCCATCGCTTTCGAGACCTATCAGTACATGATCTGCGACACCACCAACGTCTACTGGGCGATGTTGAGCGGTATGGACAAGCGGGTCGACTTCCTGCGTTTGAACTACGACCTGTTTTATGACCCGGTGACGCACCAGGACCGTACCGAAAACCTGGCGATCTTCGACTGGACCGGCCGCTACGTCGGCAAAACCGTCTCCAATACGCCGAGCGTGTGGGTGGCCCTGCGCGAGCATCGCATTCCCACGCGCTTCTGTTATGCGCAGCCGGAGACGGTGGCCTATTACCCACAATTGGGCAACTACAGCTTCTACCTGACGCAGGACGACAACGTCCCCGGTGGACGCACCGTGCCCGAAACCAACGATTCTACGGTCACCAGCTTTGGCTGCAGCGGCAGTTGGTGTCTACCCGGCTCGGCCTACTTCAGCGGCGGTTACAACGCGGCAATTCCCGCCGGCCGTCAGGGCTGGGTTGTGCGCCGCACCGACCAGGCCACGGGCAACCACAGCATGTGGTTCAAGGTCGATGACAGCTACATCAACGGCGGCACCAACCAGGTGATCGTCAGCGTGACCTATGCCGACATGGGCAGCGACCGTTGGGCTTTGAAATATCACGGCCCCAGCGGCGAACAAACGGCCATCCCCGAGGGTTCGAGCAACCCCTGGGTGCAGAAAACCAGCAGCAGCACCTGGAAAACAGCCACCTTCCGCATCAACGATGCCAGTTTTGCCAATGGTCTGAGCGGTGGCAGTGACTTCCGCATCGATTCATTGGGCGATGGCAACGAATGGGTCCACCTGGTCGACGTGGCGCGGCAGGGTGGCCCGGTTCCACCAACCTCCACGCCCACGAATACGCCCACGCCTCCCCCAGGAGCCACGGCAACACCCACCCCCACGCCGACGCACACCCCCATTCCGACGGTACCACCGCCCAATGCCGGCGCCTGGACCCTGCAGTGGCACGGCAGCGATGACCTCAACGACATCGACTTCGTCACGACCCAAATGGGCTGGGCTGTCGGCAAGAGCGGTCACCTCATGCGCACGACCAACGGTGGCGAGAGCTGGTACTTCCAGCAGACCTCGCCGGCCGTCGATGTCGAAGCGGTCGACTTCATCGACAGCAATCGCGGCTGGCTGGTGGGTGCCGAAGGGCGCATCTGGGGCTCGAGCAATGGCGGTGTCACCTGGGCGGTACAGAGTACGTCCACCAGCAACCGTCTGACCAAAATCAGCATGATCGACAACCAGACCGGCTGGGCGATCGGGCGCGGTGGTGTCATTTTGCGCACAACCGATGGCGGCGCACAGTGGAGCCAACAGACCAGCAGCACCGGTCTCGACCTGCTCGGCCTGGCGGTCATCGACGCCCAAAACGCATGGGCCGTAGGCGCCAACGGGACGATCGTCGCCACCAACAACGGCGGTGCCAGCTGGGGCACGCGGGCCAGTGGAACGAGCAACTGGCTGTGGGACGTGACGGCCGTCAGTGCGCAGAGTGGTTGGGCGGTGGGTGACAACGGCACGATCTTGTTGACCAATGACGGCGGTCTCAGCTGGAGTCCGCGACAGATCAACGAAGCACGTTCACTGCGTGCGGTGGCGTTTGCTTCACCGCAGCAGGGCTGGCTGGCGGGCGCGCAGGGCACCGCCTGGTTTACGCTCGACGGCGGTTCCACCTGGAGCTACCTGGGCACCGGGCAGGGGGAGACGATCACCGCCTTGACGGCGCCCCAGGCCAGTACCGTGTGGGCCGCCGGCATCAAACACACCGTGTTGCGCAGCCAGGGCGGCGGTGCTTTCCTGCGCCGGGCCCCGGCGGCTGTTGGTGAGTTCAAAGCCGTGGATGCCGTCGATGACAATACGGCCTACGTTGTCGGTGACGCAGGTATGATCCTGAAAACGACCGACGCCGGCCTGAGCTGGCGCCAGCTGAGCAGCCCGGCGACCGGCTGGCTGCGAGACATCAAGTTCCCCGTCGATGCCACCACGGGCTGGGTTATCGGGCAAAACGGTGCCGTGCTGCACACCACCGACGGCGGCAGCAGCTGGACACCACAAACCCTGCCGGATGCTTTCACCGGCTACCTGTGGGCTATCGACGCCTGGGACAACACCCGTGCCAACATTGCGGCCGGTGGCTCACGCGTGTATCGGACCACAACTGCCGGCGCGGTTTGGCAGCTGGCCGACGCGCCGGGCGAATTCAACATGCTGGACATCAACTACGGCACGGCCAACGCGGTCTACGCAACATCCTGGAGTGACACTTTCTTCACCAGTGACAACAACGGTGCCAGCTGGATCCGCCGCTACCCGGGCACCGGCGTCAACCTGAACAGCGTCGACTTCCGCAGCGACATGCTGGGCTGGGTGGTAGGCAACAGCGGCACCATCATCCGCAGCACCAACGCCGGTGACACCTGGACCACGCAGTTCAGCGGCACCGGCGCCGACCTGAACGGGACCAGTTTTGCCGACAATTACGTGGGATGGGCCGTCGGCAACGGCGGTACGATCCGCTGGACGGTCAATGGCGGCGATGCCTGGGATGCACAGACCAGCCCGGTGCTCGACAACCTGCTGTACGTCGACATGGTGGATGCCTACGATGGTTGGGCGGTCGGTGCCAATGGCACGATCATCAAGTATCATGCCGTCTACGTGCCGCCGCCACCGACGCCCACGCCAACGGCCACGAATACACCGACCCCCACCGCCACGCCAACCGCCACCGCGACGGCCACACCGCCACCAGGTGTCAACGACGGCACGATCGCCGGTCACGTGTTCGTGGATGGTAACGGCAACGGCAAGTGGGAACCGGGTGAGCAAACCCTGGCTGGCGCCGTGGTCACCGTGTCGCACGTGGCTGGCGGCCAGATCGACATCAAGGTCACCGGTGCCGATGGTCACTACGCCTTCTACGGCCTGGGTGGGCAAAACTACGTCGTGCGCGAAACCGATCCACCCGGTTACACCTCACCGCCAGCCAGCAACACACAAACGGTCACCGTCTTTGCCGGCGAAGTAACCATCCAGGACTTCCCGGATACGGTGATCGCCACGGCCACGCCGACGCCAACAGCCACCCAGACCCCCACCTTTACGCCGACGCCCACCGCAACACCTACGGCCACGCCGCCAACTGGACGAGTGTACGGGCGTGTGTATAATGACGACAACAGCAATGGCATACCCGATCCAGGCGAAGCGGGCATCGCTGCCGTCACGATCACATTGTACCAGGGCACCTCGGTCGTTGGCACACGCACGACCGCCAGTGACGGCACGTACGAGTATGCCACCCTGGCACCGGGGCAGTATCGGGTCGAAGAGACCGATTTGCCGGGTTACACGTCAACCACGCCCAATGCCGTCGTGTTATACCTGCCGGCGGGTGCTGACCTGGAGGCGAACTTCGGCGACCGTGGCACACCGACACCCACGCCGACCGCCACACCAAGCACCGGTGCAGTCGGTGGCATCGTGTGGAACGACCTCGACGGTGACATCGAGATCGATCCCGGTGAGCCACTCCTGAGCGGCGTGGTGATTACGATCAGGACACCCGACAACCAGCCGGTGGACAGTACCACCACCGGTGCTGACGGTCGCTATCGCATTACCAATCTGACGGCTGGCCAGTATCGTATCGAAGAAAACGATCCACCCGGCTATGCATCACCGCCGGGCAGTCCCAACCAGGTGCTGTTCCAGATTGGAGCAGGACAGGAAATCACCATCAACTTCGCCGATATCCTGGTGGCGACACCCACACCGACGCCGGATCCAGCCGCTGGACGGATTTATGGCCGGGTGTGGAACGACTTGAACCGGAACGCGGTGCCGGACCTGGGTGAGCCGGGTATCGAGGGCGTGACGATCACGCTCCTGCGCGACATCCTGGAAAACCGGGTGCGCGGGCCGGAGAGTGTCGTCATCGCCACGACCCGCACCGGTGCTAACGGCGAATACAGCTTCGACGGTGTGGTGCCCGGGCCCTATTTCGTCGAGGAGACCGACCGGCCGCAGCACCGTTCGGTAACGCCGAACACCGTGTACGTCCTGGTGGTGGCTGGCAGCCAGTACCCGGTGTACTTCGGTGATTACGTCGATGGCCGGCAGCTGCTGCCACAAATCTGGAAAGGACGGCGGCTGGTCAACGAGTAGAATCTTGACTGCGAATCGACGCAGCGTTTGACGACCACGAATAAGCGCGAATCGACGCAAATTTTTGGGTGGTTTTGGAGGTTGGTGTGTGTCTTGTGCGCGCACCAAGGGCTTGTAACGAAATAGGCGAAGCGATTTTGCCGGTCATGTGCGGCGAAACTGCCAGAGGTATTTCGCTGCGATGCCCAACCTCAATCATGCCAATCGATCGACCATGGACTTGTGCACGGTACGCGAGAACGGCGGGCGGGCGTGGTGGGGATATCCCCACCACGCGTGGCTGCCGGCACGACGTTCGTATGGGCAAATCATTGCGTTGATTCGTGGCCAAACCGAAGGAGGTGAACCTGTTTTGAATCATGTGCTTCTCGTCCTCCCCCCACGCTTCGTATTTCGTGTCCTCCTGGCTGTACTTCTGATCTCCACCGTCCTGTTTGCCCTCCTGGTACTGCCCGGTGCCGGCAGCAGTCGCGCCGCGGTCCCGCGGCTGCCGGAGGTGCCGCCTGGGGTGATCACCGGGTTGGTATGGCACGATTTTGATCTGGACCTTTTCCCGGATGCGGGTGAGCCGCCGCTCGCGGGCGTCACGGTCTTGCTGCAGGATGAGAATCGGGTGTTACTGTCCAGTCGCATCACGGACAACGAAGGGCAATATACCTTCAGCGACCTCGGCAGTGCGACCTACTGGGTGATCGAGAACGACCCACCGGGTTTCATCTCGACAACGGACAACGAGGTGCGCGTGCAGCTCATTGGCAACCAGGGCGCGGAGGTGAATTTTGGTGACGTCCTGCCGGTGACCGATACGCCCACGCCGGTGGGACCTCCCGTGGTACGCCAGGTCACCATCCAGGCCAGCCTCGACGACACCTATGTGCCAGGCGACCAGGGCAGCAATGCCGTGACAGACCCGGTTATCCGGCTCGGCCGCGCGCCGGCCGCCAACGTCGATGCGGGTCTGCGCTTTCAGCAGATCGGCATCCCGCCCGGTGCACGCATCGACGAAGCGCGGCTGCGCCTGTATGCCACGGTGGCGCATGGCGGGGGACTGCCCGTAGAGATCGTCGTCATGGGCGAAGCGGCCGATGCGGCGGCCAACTTTGCCAGTTCCAACCCGCTGGTCCCCCTGCGGCCGCGCACGCAGGCGGCGGTCGACTGGGTGGTGACGACCTGGCCAGGCGGCTGGTTCGAGTCTCCGAACCTGTCTGGTCCGCTGCAGGAGATCATCGACCGTCCGGGCTGGGCGGCTGGGAATCCCCTGGTCCTGCTGCTGTTGAGCCAGCAGAGCAATACTGGTTACCTGGACGCCAGCGCCTGGGATGGCAGCACTGCGCTTGCAGCCCAACTGCACGTCACTTTTCACCCGCCGGCCGGTTGGGCCACGCCCACTCCCACGCCGACACCACCCACCAGCACCTGGCAGCACTACTTGCCGTTCGTGACGCGTTAGGGGATCGCTTGCCACGACTGCGGCCACTGCCCGAGCGTGATCGATGGCCATGCTCAAGCCAGGTGACCCGGTAGGACGGTGCTCGTACTCGTACTCCTACTCGTACTCGATCGTTGCTGCAGATCTGAGGTGTCGTGGGTCGTGCCCCAGACAGGCGGTGCACTCCTGCGAAAGGTGTGGTTTGACACGCGCCCTAACCCCGGCTAGAATTCGACCCGGTTACCGCCCCCGGACAACGACACCTTACGTGTCTGGCGGCTTGGGCCCAGTTTCGCAGCACGGGATCGTTCGCCAGGCCAGGGATTGACTTTGAGGTGAGATTCGTATGACACACGTTGCACTCATGGGGCTCGGTACGATGGGCGCTGGCATCGCCGGCAACATCCTGGCGGCTGGTTTCCCACTGACCGTCTGGAATCGTACGCCTGACAAAGCAGAGCCGCTGTTGGCGCGGGGTGCACGGTGGGCCGAAACGCCGGCTGCTGCCGCCGCGGGTGCCGACATCGTCATCAGCGTTGTAGCCAACGAGCAGGCCTCACGCGCGGTGTGGTTGGGCACAGCGGGTGCTCTGCCGGCCATGGCGGAGGGCAGCCTGGCGATCGAATGCAGTACCCTGCCGGTGGACTGGGTCCAGGAGCTGCATGGACACGCCCAGGCCCACCAGCTCGATTTCATGGATGCACCGTTGGGGGGCAGCAGACAACCCGCCCAGGCCGGCACACTGACCCTTTTCATCGGTGCGGAGGATGCTGTGCTGGCACGCGCACGGCCGGTGTTGGAGGCGTTCTCCAGCACCATCCTGCATTTTGGGCCACCGGCCACGGCGACCACGTACAAGCTGATCAACAACATGATGGCCGCCACGCACCTTACCGTGCTGGGCGAAGGGGTTGCCATGGCCGAACGCGCCGGACTGAACATGCACACGGTCGGGCGGGCCATCAGCATCGGCCCAACCTACAGCCCCATCGTCAAGACCAAGCTGGAGACCGTGCTGGCGGGCGATTTCGAAGACGTCCACTTTGCCCTGCGCTGGATGTACAAGGACCTGACGTACGCCCTGCAGGCGGGTACGACAGTGGGGGCTGCACTGCCAATCGTGGCTGCGGTGCGCGAGGTGTTTGCCCTGGCCATGCTGCACGGCCTGAGTGACCACGATTTTGCGGCTGTGACCGACGTCGTGCGTGGGTCATGATGGAGACATTGCAGAACACGATGCCAATGGTTCACCGCCGCCAGCTGCTGCTCGGCATCGGGCTGGCATGCCTGATGCTTTTTTTGCTCACGGCAGCCCAACTGTCGGGTGCGACCGCCGGCCGCGCCGCCAGCACGGTTCCGCTGCAGCTGCCCGACGGTCCCGTGCCGCCCCTTCATCCAGCGGCACCACCCAACACGGCAGGGCCGTTGGCAACCCTGACGTCCAGCCAGCTCACGAACTGCATGGCGGTCGATGCCACGATCCACGCGGCGCAGGCCAACGTCTTTTTGACCTGGACCGGCACGGCAACCGCCGCACGCCTGAAGCTCGACATCAACAATGCCCGGCCCGGTCACAGCATCTACCTCAACGGCACCCAGATTGGCACCGTGCCGAACTGGACGAACGGCGCCGGCTACTGCGCCACAACCGGCATTACGACCACCTTTAGCCTGCCTGACCTGGGGCTCGTGCGCAACGGTGTCAACACCATCCGAATCACCAACGATGCCGATCCCAACGACAGCTGGAGCATTGCCAGTGGGGTGCTCGAAGTGGATGGCAGCATCCAGGGTGCAACCTACCAGGAGTTCGGTTATTTCAGCACCTACCCACCGCAGCCAAGCTATCAGCGGGCCGTGGTGCAGATTCCATCCGACTACGACGGCAGCCCACGGCCGTTGGTGATTGGCGTGCACGGTTATGGGGCCAGCCTGAACCTGCGCTGGCAGGCGATTTTTGCTTTTGGTGCCGAGGCCAATCTGCGCGGCTGGCTGCTGGCTGCGCCCGAAATGCACGGTGAGAACCCAGCCTCGGGTGGCGGCCGTTCCCTCGGTGCGCGAGCCGCACAACGCGACCTGATCGACACGGTCAACTACGTCAAACAGCACTACGCCGTCGACGAAAACCGCATCTATCTCATGGGCTTTTCGATGGGGGGCCAGACGGCGATGATTGCCGCAGCCAAGTACCCCGACGTGTTTGCCGGTGTCGTCGAATATGCTGGTTTCAGCTCACTCGCCGACTGGTACGACGAATCGGAGGATTGGCGGCAGGCCGATATCTCCAACGAGTGCGGCGGCTCACCCAACAACCAGCCGTTCGAGTACGCGCGCCGCTCACCCAAACGTTATGCCCTGGGCTTCAAGCAGATGCCGCTGGCCATTGTGCATGGTACAGCCGACACCAAGGTGCTGCCGCATCACGCCCAGCAGATGTACGACGCGGTGAGTGCCGTCGGCCCAGCCAACCTTGAACTGCACTGGTACAACGGCGGTCACGATGACGACCCGGCGCCGTGGGGTACCCAGTGGGCATTCAGCTTCTTGCAGCAATTTACGCGGCCGGCGAACCCGGCGCACATTGCCATCACCACCGATGAAAGCCGCACCGTCAACTGGCTGCAGATCACGCAGTACGGCACGCCGCACTGGACATCGGCCGATATGGCGTTCAGCGGGCCAGGAGGCTCGATCAGCGGCGTCATTACGGAAGCGGTGGGGTCTGATATCCGTTTCAACGTCGCCAGCCTGGGACTGCCGGGCACCGGCTCGTACGTGCTGGAGCGCGAAAACCTGGCCACGGGGGAACAGCGCATCGACATCCTGGCAGCCAACGGCGGCGCAGTTGGCTTCTACTTCACCACAGGTTCGTGGCGTATCCGCCTGACGCCCGGTCTGAACACGCCTACACCCACCCCGACGGCAACCCCAACGCCAACTGCGACCCCAACCCCGACCGCGACCCCAACCCTGGGTGAGGTGACTGGGACAGCGTTCAGTGACCTGAACCGTGACCAGGTGCGCCAGGGTGGTGAGCCGGGTGTGGGCGGTGTGACGGTGACGCTGCGGCAGGGCGCCATGGTCGTGGCGACGGATACCACGGATGCCGAGGGAATTTACAGGTTTGGCAGTCTGGCGGCTGGCAGCTACAGCCTCACGATCACAGTCCCGCCGGCCTTTGGCCCGCTGAGCCCGATCAGCCAGGGGATCGTGGTCAATGCGGGGAGCAGCGTGGCGGTCGATTTTGCCCTGTTCCCGATGCAGTACCAGTTCATGCCTTTGGTGCCATAGGCAAATCATGGATCTTGTTACATTCTACGACGAATACTGGCGCAACAAGCCTGACCTGTTCGACCAGACACGGCTGGACATCGTGGCCAGTTACGTGACGCCCGGCACATCGGTTCTGGCAGTGGACTGCGGGCCTGGTGTGTTGGCGCGCCAGCTGGCCGACAAGGGCTGCCGGGTCGTTGGCACCGACATGTCGCACGTGGCCGTGGCGCGTGCCCAGGCCAAAGGCATCGAGGCGTACCAGGTCGACCTGGATGTGGCGCCCCTGCCGTTTGCCGACGGCCAGTTCGACACAGTTGTGTCCGATTCGGGACTGGAACACCGCTATCATTTTGCGCCGGCGTTCGACGAATGTGTGCGCGTGCTCAAGCCGGGCGGGCAGCTCGTTCTGCTGCTGCCCAACATGGCGCACTGGCGCTGCCGGTGGTGGGTCATGACTGGGCATTTCCCTTACGTGCGCAACACGCCAACTGACATGACGCACCTGCGCTTCTTCACACTGCCAGACGTCAGGGGTATGCTGGAGACGCGGCAGGTGCGCATCACCAAAACCGACGGCAGTGCCAGCCTGTGGGTCACGGGATTGTATCCGTTCTTCTTGCGTTGGCCGGGGATACGGCAGGCCTATACCTGGCTGGCGCGCCACTGGCCGTCCTTGTTGGCCCGGGATTTTATTGTCATCGGCATCAAAACGTAGATCAACCCAGAGGTGCCATGGAAGATTTTCTACATCTGATTCTGGGCCTAGGCATTATCATCAGCGCCGCCAAACTCGGTGGCTGGGCGGCTGTTCGGCTGCGACAACCAGCGGTGTTGGGTGAATTGCTCGTCGGTCTCATCCTGGGTCCCAGCGTATTGAACCTGTTGGGCTGGCCGGCGTTTGGTGATGCCGAAGATGTCGCGGTCCTGACACATACGGTCTACGAACTGGCCGAAGTGGGTGTCGTGATGCTGATGTTCATGGCCGGCCTGGAGATCGACCTCGGTGAAATGCTCAAAACTGGCCGGGTTGCCATCCTGGCTGGCGTCATGGGGGTGATCGTCCCGCTGCTGCTGGGAGCCGGGACCGCACTCCTGTTTCGTTATCCTTCGGAGGCCGCCCTGTTCGTCGGCATCATTCTGACCGCAACCAGCGTCAGCATCAGCACGCAGACCCTAATGGAATTGGGACGCCTGCGCACACCCGAAGGGCTGGCTCTGCTGGGTGCAGCCATCGTCGATGACGTACTCGTCATCCTCATTCTGTCGATTTTCCTCGCGCTGAACGTTGGCAGTGGTGAGCAGTCCAGTGTGCTCATGATTGTGGTGCAAATGGTCTTGTATCTGGCCGCTTCGATCCTGCTCGGCTTCTGGCTGCTGCCCAAGGCCGCCGACTGGGTCCAGGATCAGCCGATCAGCGAGGGGCTGGCGGCCCTGGCGATTGTGGCGGTACTGCTGTTCAGCTGGGCCGCCGAAGAGATGGGCGGCCTGGCCACGATCACCGGCGCGTTCATCGCTGGTCTTGGATTTGGCCGCAGCCACCTGCGTGACGAGCTGGCCGGCAAGATGCACACCATCGCCTACAGCTTCTTTGTGCCTATCTTTTTTGTCAGCATCGGACTCAAGACCAACATCCGTCTGTTGACCGGTGATCTGCTGCCCATCACCGTGATCCTGATCCTGATTGCGATTATCTCCAAGATCATCGGCTCCGGGCTGGGCGCGCGCCTGGCCGGGTTCGACAACCAGCGTTCGCTGCGCGTCGGCCTGGGTATGGTCAGCCGCGGTGAGGTGGGTTTGATTGTGGCTTCGGTCGGGGTGTCGGCAGCCATCATTCAGACGGAGCTGTTCTCAGTTGTGACCGTCATCGTGCTGGTGACGACATTAGTGACCCCGTTGCTGCTGCGCTGGGGTTTTCGAAACGACGACAAACCCAGGGGACCCGCCAAGGAGGTGACCCGTGCCTAGTTGCGTGATCGTGGTAACACCGGATGTGGAAAAGACACGCGCCGTGATGGACGCATGGGAGCGCTGTGGGGTGGCCGGCGTCACCCTGCTGGACAGCATGGGACTGTACAAAATGCGCCAGATGAGCGGCCAGCG
>CAZXQZ010000004.1:46236-48842 GCA_964642445.1 uncultured Anaerolineae bacterium | reverse complement strand
ATCCGTTACCGGGTGGGCTGCACCCTATCAATGAAGCATCTTGTCGAGAACCTCGTTGATGGAGCTGGTGGTGAGAATTGTGATTAGAATCTATCACAACACAGGGACCCTGCCTACCAGGTTTTTCCCCAAAAAGTACCAGAAAAGTGCCAGAATCGTACCAGAAAATTCCCAGGTTTGTGCCAGGGGAGGGAGTACGAAGGAGAGATGTTGGCGTGCGATGTCTGGGGGGACAGATGTGGTAGAATGTTGAATAGAATTCAGCAATGCAAGGAGCACCACATGATGGCAAATCCAGCTGCGGGTCATTCGCAATGGCACACGGTCCACCTGGCCCTCGGCGGGAACCTGGGCGACCGGCGGGCACAGCTGGTGGCGGCGCTGCGCTGGCTGCGCCGTGGGGTCGAGCTGCAGCAGTTTTCGGCGCTGTATGAGACGCCACCGTGGGGGGTGACCGGGCAGCCGGCGTTCTACAACCTGGTGGTGCGGGGCGTCACCGCCCTGGAACCAGAGGCGCTGCTCACCTTTGTCAAACAGATCGAAGTGGGTCTCGGGCGGCAGCCGGCGGAACGTTATGGTCCACGGCTGGTCGATATCGACATTCTTTTGTACGACGATTGGGTGTGGGAGAGTGAGAGGCTGAGTATCCCCCATGCGGGGCTGGCCACGCGGGGCTTTGTTCTCGTACCGCTGGCCGACATCGATCCGGCGGTCGTGCACCCTGGCACAGGCGAGACGGTGGCGGCGCTGCTGCGCCGTACAGACACCACGGGTATTGTGCGCGTGGCCACGGCGGGCGCCGTACGCGCTGACGTCCTGGCGCATGCGGCGATGTTTGGCTGGCAGTGGGGCCGGCAGACTTACGTCATGGGTATCATCAATGCCACACCGGACAGCTTTTCAGGCGATGGCCTGGTGACGGACGCAGAGGCCGGTTGGGTTGCCGCGGCCATTGCGCAGGGCCAGCAGTTTGTGCGCGAGGGTGCCGATGTATTGGACGTGGGAGGGGAGAGCACGCGTCCCGGCAGCACGCCTGTGACCGCCGACGAAGAGCTGCGGCGCGTCCTGCCCGTGATCACCGGCCTGGCACGCACAGTGCCTGTGCCGGTTTCGGTGGACACCAGTAAGGCGGTTGTGGCCGAAGCGGCACTGCGCGCCGGTGCGCGACTGGTCAACGACGTCTGGGGGCTGCGCATGGACCCTGACCTGGGGCAGGTTGCCGCTGCCGCCGGTGTGCCGGTGGTGTTGATGCACAACCGCAGCGCGCCCAAGAATGCCGCACAGGAGGCGCGCCTGGGTGGGCGCTACGTTGGCGTGATGTACGATGACCTGCTGCGGGACGTGCCGCGTGAGCTCGGAGAGAGTGTCGCGCTGGCGCATGCGGCCGGGATCGAAGACCACCACATCGTCCTCGATCCGGGAATTGGCTTCGGCAAGACGCGCGAGCAGAATCTGGTGCTGCTCGACCGGGTCGACGTCATCAAGGCGCTGGGTTATCCGGTTCTAGTGGGACCTTCGCGCAAGTCGTTCATTGGGTATACGCTGGACCTGCCGCCGGCGGAGCGGGTAGAGGGGACTGCGGCCGCGGTCGCCGTCAGCATTGTGCGCGGCACGGATATCGTGCGGGTGCACGACGTACTCGCGATGGTGCGCGTGGCACGGATGACGGACGCGATTGTGCGGCAGGAGAGTCGATGAAGTCGTGAGGTGCCGAGTCATTGACCGAGGCGGTAGGTGGTGTACTCGCCAGCAGGGTCCAGACGAACATCGAATGCAGTGGCGACCGCATCGAGTGCCGCGGCAAAACCAGCGCGGTACACGGTGATATCGTGATTTGGGACATGTGCAGCCAATGCCTGGTTGGCACCGTCAATGGCGCGCAGAACGTTCTTGATGTCTTCGCGCAGGAATATCTCCGTTCGAACCGGGATTCTATTCATGGTATATGTCTCTCCATCTCTGGGTTTCACTAATTCTGATGGGTTGACTTCCATGAACCATGCGCAAATTCCTGAGTCGGATCAAAGCGCAAGCCAGTCCAGTCGTGAACAACCGCAGCGTGATAGTTGATCCCGATGCGAACATTTGTTCTATTCCCACCTACGCTACATTATACGACTGACAATCTGCCATTGTCAAATGGACTGTCCATTGTGCTCATGCAATCGTGAAGCGCGTCCGGTTCAGTCGTAGGGTGCCAGTTCTTGCCCGTTGAGGCGAGGTGGTTCTTCGAGCAGTGCTTCGATGCCGTCGGGTGGTGCCATTTCCAGCACTTGCACAGACAGGTGGTCCTTGTAGTCATGCAGTTTCTGCAGCTGATCAAGGTAATCCTCGAGCAGTATGTAGGTGGATCTGGCCCCGCGACGCAGGCCGCTGGCGGTAATGCCATTGAGACCGCAGATGAGCTGAATGACATAGATGGGGTACATGTAGCGACGGTATTCGGTGAATGTCAGGTCCGGACCGCTGGAACCCGTCGGGGCGTGCGCTGGCTGTGCGGCTGCCGGCCTGCCAGATCCCGTGCCGGAACCGGCAGCTGAAGGCGTTGACGGTGAAGCAGACGATGAAACTGTCGTCGTGGGGGGAGCGCCAGAAGCAGCGGCCGC
>CAZXQZ010000004.1:0-46136 GCA_964642445.1 uncultured Anaerolineae bacterium | reverse complement strand
GTGAAGCAGACGATGAAACTGTCGTCGTGGGGGGAGCGCCAGAAGCAGCGGCCGCCGGCGCAGGATGTGCGACGGGTGGAATGGTGGCAGAAGCAGCGGGTGTCGCAAAGCTTGCGATCTTGGTTTGGATGGCTGCCAGGTTGTTCCTCAGCACGACGCGTAGATTCGTCGATACCTGCATGCCCGTCTCCGGCAGCAGGATTTCATCGACGGAGCGAAATGGCCTGACGAGAATCGCCAACACCCTGATGAACGGTTGTCCACCTGGACTGGTAGTGTAGAAGCCCATCGTGCGGACGAAGGGGTGCCAACCCATGACGAGTATCTTCGTGAAGTCTTCGGTCCATTCGTAGAACGCCCGGCGATCGACGCTCAAAGCAAGACGGCGGTCATATAAAGTGAGCAGATTGGGGTGTTGGTCGACGAGGACGCATTCCACGCTGCGTGGCTCTGGTTCATAGTTCGTTGGCAGGGAGAGACGCATGTCTTCAGGTAGGGTTGCGCGCGCAGAGAACATCGTATCCAGCGCAATGAGTGGTCCGGTGGTTGATCTATCTTGGCCCAGCTCATTGCGAGCATCGAAGAATTGGTGCAAGTTGCGGAAGTGACGAATCTGGTCATGCTGTCCCGAGAGAGAGTCAACGACGAATCGAGTCACGTCTTGCTGCAACCGTCGGTCTTTTTTGAAACGGGTGCCCAGCCCCTTGGGTTCTAGATACGTGGCCGGCAGCTTTTCGCCCTGTTTCACGTGTAGCCGATCAAGAAGCTCCTTCACAAACTGCTGAGTCGGTGACCGATCCTGCGCGAGGTAGAGGGTTCGCCATGTCATGGCCAACGCCAATTGACAGACCAGTGGGTCGAGGTAAACGATGTTGTATGGGTCGAAACGCGTTTCGATCCATGCCAGTTCATTGGGCAGCGGCATGAGACCTCCTGGAGATGCCTCCCACGAATATGGTGATTGTTACGGTCGCTGGCGTATCGTGGCCATGTACAACAACCGCATGCGCCTCATGGTTTGCGCGCAGCAATGGCCACAACTTTTCCCACGATGTTTACACCTGGATCATTTTGATCGAACACCAGCTCCTGCGGTTCATAGTGCGGATTGTCGGCCTTGAGAACGATTTTTCCATTACGTCGATAGAAGTGTTTGACCGTCGAACGCGAATCATCGAGATA
This sequence comes from uncultured Anaerolineae bacterium, assembly GCA_964642445.1. Lineage (GTDB taxonomy): Bacteria > Chloroflexota > Anaerolineae > SSC4 > Amarolineaceae > SSC4. The sequence continues at coordinate 44,954 of CAZXQZ010000004.1, read as the reverse complement.
ATCGATCCTCACGATGACGATATCGCCGTTTTCGGCCACCGCTTGGGGGCGAAAGATCACGTAGTCTCCCGAAATGATACCGGCATTCAGCATGCTGTTGCCATCGACGACCACGGCAAAATATCGGGTGGGTGTGCGCGCGGTCAAAGACAGCATCCAGCGTGGCTCGATGTCTTTTTTGATGCGGTACAGGTCTCCATCCAGGTGGAGTGCGTTCCACTGCGCTTCTTCGGGATCGACTGCTACGACTGGACGTGGGTCCCCGGCAACGGTTTTGCCCACGAGCGGGATATCCTTGGGTGGCGGGCTCTGTTCTGCGACGAGATTCTGGAGTTCAGCGATACGCCGGTCAAACGTATTCCTGAGCGAATCGACACGCGATTGGTCGTGATCGAGGTGCGTCAGCGTATGCAAACCCTGGTCGCAGTAGCGTTGGACGTTCGACCAATGGCGTTGTGCCCTGGCCACCAACGCCAGGCCCAGATTGGCCACCGCCTCGTGCCAACAACTGTCGGGGTGCGTCGTGGTGCGAAAGATGGTGCGCGCCTTCAGGTAGTCCTGATGCGCAATCTCCAGCTCGCCAGCGGCATGTGCAATGATCGCCCCGTGCATGTGAGCCATGGCACGACTGTATGCCGCGTCGCTGCTGACATCGCCACAGAAATGGACGCTTTGTTGTGCCTTGATCCGGGCGTCCTCCAAGAGCCCCCGTTGTAAGTCGGAACGTATCGACTGATTCACCTTCGAACTGCACATGCCGTCAACGCGCAGAAGATCGAGAATCTCACAGGCAGGTAGGACGAAATCCATAACTTGTTCCTGTTCCAGTCAGGATGATGCCTTCACTCGTCTGGTCAAGGTGGATGGTCTTTGGGTTTCATCTGCAGCGCCCTCAGAGTATCCATAGCCTGCAGTTGAACCAGGGTATCGACCTCATGGTCAGTGCCTGGTGGTGCACCAGTGGCACGTTGTTCCAGGTATTCGATGTAGCGCAGTGCTACGAGGTTCTGGGATGTGGCATCGTTTCCCAGCAGTGATTTGAGCCCTTGCGCAATGGCAGTAATGGTCTGTGATCGTGCGATCGCTTCGGCGATATAAATGCTGTTGGTCGTCTCGGCGCGAGTGAGTCGGGCATGTGTTTCCCAATCGGCATTCCACCGATCGAGTAGCTGTTCTCTGATTCTCTCAGGTATCACGATGTCGACGATATCGACGACCGCAATCACCACGCCTAGTTTCTGGGTAACACCATTGATTTCGTTTTTGAGTGCCTGTTTGAAGTTGATCCGTTGCGTATCGGACATCGGAATGATGTCTTCCAACTTGTAGCGACCAATCAGGTCGTGCGCCGCGGCCTGGCTCACCGAACGCACCAAACCCACCCAGTCCTCGGCGTTGGGTGCCCAGATTCGGTTGAGCAGGATGTGTCGGTTATACACCATCGGGCCGTCCAGTATCTGGTGCTCCTTTGGCCCAGGATCGACCTTATGAAATACCAGAAACTCGAACTTCTCGATCAGTGCCCGGTCCCTGGTTTCGACGTTTTCGATCGTAACGGTCAGTCCGCGTACATACAGTGGCACAATCATACTGACCTGTTCGAGCGGCCGGAGGAACGTCAATCCAGATCCAACCACACGGCTTGGCAAACCGTCCTTCTCCAGGACGACCGCGTATCCAAGGCGTACGAGCAGGCGACCCGGCCCACCAAAGCGGGCAAGAAGCCCATCGGGCTCCTTGACCTGCTCGATCTTGGCATTATCGATGTACATGTAGCCATTGTCGATGCCCAACGCCAGGTTCAAACCACTGCATGCCGCTTCGATTTCGTGGCCCCGATATTGTGGAGAGGTGTGGTACATCGCAAAGCCAGCAGCGAGCGCGATGGCTGCCAGGAGTATGCCCAGGCAGGCTGCGGCCATGGCAATGCCACCCAGAATCGACCAAAATACGCGTACACGATCGGGTTCGAAAACGGCGCTGTAGAGCGGTGTGGCTGTGGTCTCTGGAGGTCCGCCAAACGTCTCAGGGATCGTCATATAGAACGCGTGGCCAAAGATGAGTGCAAGAATGACAAACCCACCCAAAACCCATTCGACGCGCCGGCTCAGGCCGAGTTTGGTGCCCCACGAAATCAGGTGAATATTCATTGCCAGCACGTAGGCAGGAACGACGAGCAGGTACGCCGGCCACTCCAGCTTGAGCGCTACAAAGATACTCAAAACTGTCAGGATGCCGTCGATGATCAAGCGCATCCGCCCTCCTCCTGCGCATCCCGTCGTAACGGTCAGCGTCTGCGTCATGGCTATAGATGAACAGATGAAGACCGATGTAGAGTTCCCAAATCGCTCGTGGGATCTCCAGGAAGGACGCGTGGTTCATAGAAAAACAACAACGGTGCCGGGCGCGTCGCCCCGTTGTGGCTGAAGCGACGTGCCGTACACCGTGTGCAGTCGGTCTATGTGATTGTGCTCATCAGGGACACCACAGATGCTGCCATGCAAGCCGCCTTGGTCCAGTAACGCGTCCACATTGGGTCAGCCAGCACACTGGGTGGTAGTCAAAACGCCGCCTGGCAGATGTCTGTTAGCGATCGTACAGTTGACCCCAGCCTGAATACAGTTTAACACAGGTCAGAATGCAGGTCAAGCTGTTTCGACCATCACAAATCATGTCAACTATTCGTACTCTCCTCTGGTCTTATTTCAGGTGGTCTCTGTCACGGCCCAATACCGCCGAATCAGCTCCCGCGTCCTCAGCACCCCCGCGGCGGGATCACCGTCCCCTTCATACTCGATCACCAGCGGCCCGGTGTAACCTACCCGTTGCAGCAGCGCAAACGAGGCGCCGTAATCGATGCTGGTCTCTTCCCCCTCCACGGTGAACGCCCCCGCCTTGGCATGCACCTCGATTGCGTACGGTGCCAGCAGTGCCACCCCCGCCAAACGCCGTGCGGGTGGAAAATTGCCCAGGTCCAGGCACACCCCTAACCACGGCGAATCGACCGCCTGCACGATGTAGTGCAACGTCTCCGGTTCTGTGGTCAATCCCCAGTGGTTCTCCAACGCCAGGCGAATACCCGCCGCACGGGCGATCACCGTTGCCCGCTGCAGTCCGTCAACGACCCGGTCCACCGCACCCGGTCCCAGGTCGTCCGACAGCTCGCGGCGGTCGCTGGTGACACGCACAATCGGTGCGCCCAGCGTGTGCGCCGCCGCCAACCCTGCCTTCACATACGACAGCGCCGCCCGGCGTTGCGCCGGATCTTCCCCCGTGAAATCGCTGTTGAGGGTCAATGCCATACAACGGACACCCGCCTGCCGGCACAACGTTGCCAGGCGGCGGCGCGTGCGCCGGCTGCCGAGCCAATGGCGCTGAAAATCTGGCCAGACGTCGCGCTGGGTCAGCCAGCCACGCAGCCGCCACGGAAGATAACGCACCCGGCTGCCCGGCGGCGGCGGCCAAAAGAGGTCATTGAACTCGATATGGTCGAAACCGAGCCGGGCACAGATCGCGGGCAGGTCGAACTGCGTCACGCGCCCTGCGTAAAGGGCGTCATGAAAACTCCAGGCCGAAACGCCAATCTCGATCGTCATCGCTGAACTACTCGCATTTATCCTGGTGACCCATCAGGCAACAACTTGAACGCCGTGGCCTTCGACGGCCTGGCCAATCACCCACACCGCCTGGCCGGACCCAGCACAATCCGCCAGAAAGTGGGGCAGCCCGGCGGCCGGCACGGCCAGCAGCAACCCGCCCGATGTCTGCGGGTCATGCAGTATCCATTCGTCCACGACGGTCAACGCCGGATCGAGCTGCACCTGCGGTGCAAAATATGCCCGGTTGCTTTCAGTGCCACCCGGCACCATCCCGGCCTCGGCATACGACCGGACACCTGGCAGCAGGGGTAGGGCAGACATCGACAACCGCAGCGCAGCCAGGCTGCCCAGCGCCATCTCGACGGCGTGACCCAGCAAACCAAACCCCGTGATGTCGGTTGCACAGCGCACACCGGCCGCCAGGCCAGCCCGGGCGGCGTCACGGTTGAGCAGCAGCATGCTGGCCACAACCGCCGCCACGTGCTCGGGTGCGGCCTTTTCCCGCTTCAGTGCCGTTGTCACCAGGCCGGTGCCGAGCGGCTTGCTGAGCACTAACACGTCCCCGGGCTGGACCCCAGTCTTACGAAAGATGCGGTCGGGATGCGCTTCACCGATGACGGCCAGGCCATACAGCGGTTCGGGGTTCTTGACTGTGTGGCCGCCAGCAATCACCGAACCAGCCCGCCGCACCTGCTCGGCCCCGCCGCGCAATATTTCCGTGACCACCTCCGACGGTAGATTTTCGGGAAATGCCGCGATATTGAGAGCAAACAAAACCTCACCACCCATCGCGTACACGTCACTCAGGGCATTGGTGACCGCAATGGCGCCAAAGGTGTAGGGATCATCCACGATCGGGGTAAAAAAGTCGGTCGTCACCACCAGTGCACGTTCGGGGGACAGCCGATACACCACCGCATCGTCGGGCGCGTTCAAGCCGACCAGGACCTCGGGGTGGGCCTGCTCATCAAAAACCGGACCGAGTTGGCGCAGCACCTGCGCCAGGGCCTCAGGGGCCAGCTTGGATGCTCAGCCCGCGCAGCTCGACAAACTGGTCAGGCGAATACGCGCACGTGCGTCTTCTGTCAACATGAGTCACTCGTCTGGTAGGATTAATCGTAACGCCAGCAAGCATTATAGACGCACGGGCGTGGCTTGGCAAGGTTCTTGCAGCCGCCCACGCGGGCGGCAACACGCCCCATTGCCACACAATTTGACAGCCTACAGGCACGCCAGGTATAATTGGCGCCGACACGGGAGAGGAGCCACAGGCTTCCTCCCCCGTTTTTCTGCTGTTTGACGTTCAGCATTGAATTCATACATCGATACGACCGGGATCATTGATCTGGTTGTGGTGATATCAAGCGGTGTGCCGGCCAGGCTCGCCCAAACCGGAGGAATATAGAAAATGCCCAAACGAACATGGCAGCCAAAAGTACGCCGTCGGCTGCGCGTCCATGGTTTTCGTAAGCGAATGCAGACGACGGACGGCCGTAATGTGCTCAAAGCTCGTCGCGCCAAAGGACGCCGGCGCTTGACGGTGACGTTGAGCTGGCGCAAGATGCCGCCCAAGTAGGGTGGCAAAGGAATAGAGGCGGTGAAGCGCCTTTACAGCCTGCGTGGGCGAGAGCGCTTCCAACAGGTGCGCAGTGAAGGTAAATCATGGGCAGGTCCGTTGTTGGTATTGTGTGCCCTTCCCAACGACAGCGAAACCAGCCGTTTCGGCTTTTCGGTCAGCCGCCGGCTGGGCAACGCTGTGCAGCGCAATCGAGCCCGCCGGCGCCTGCGTGAAGCGGTGCGCCGTGCGCTGCCGTCCATTGCCAGCGGCTGGGACCTGGTATTCATTGCCCGTCCCGCCTTGTCACAGGCCGGGTTCGACGAGATCGAAGCGGCCTGTTTGACCTTATTAAGGCGAGCACAATTACTGATGCCGGCAACGTCCTGAGGTAAATTAGCTGCAGTTATGTTCAAATCTCTGGCTCTGTTTTTGATCCGGATCTATAGAAAGTTACTCTCGCCGCTCTTGCCGGCGAGCTGCCGATTCGTGCCGACCTGCTCACAGTACACCTACGAAGCCATCGAACGCTACGGCGTCCTCAGAGGGGGTTGGATGGGGGCCAAACGGATTTCTCGCTGCCACCCCTGGCACCCTGGGGGATTCGACCCCGTACCCTGAACAGGCCACAGTTTTTCATTTCTCGCCAAGGATCACTTCATGTCCAAGAAACGTACGGTCGGCCTTCTTTTCGCACTGCTGGTGGTCATGCTGCTGCTCACCGGCTGCGGTGTACCGACGACTACCGACCCCAATGCACCACCGGAGGGCCTCTGGCAAACCCTCGTGGTCTACCCCATGGCCAATATCCTGGAGTGGATCAACGACGCGCTGGCATCGATTGGCATCCCCTACAGTTTTGGTTTTGCGATTATCATCTTCACCGTGCTGGTCAAGGTGATCACCCTGCCTCTGACGCGCAAACAGATGCAGTCGATGAAGGCCACGCAGGAGCTGCAGCCCAAACTACAGGAGCTGCAGAAGAAGTATGGTAAGGATCGTGAAAAACTGTCCCAGGCGCAGATGGAGTTGTACAAAGAGGCGGGCGTCAATCCGTTGGGCGGCTGCTTACCGCTGCTTATCCAGATGCCGATCCTGTTTGGTCTCTACCAGGCGCTCTATCACCTGGCCAACACCGGGGAGCTCGTGGGCCAGGCCTTCTTCTGGATTCCTGACCTGTCGTTTCCGTCGGCTGCGGTTGGTCTCAGCTGGATCACCGAATACTTCCAGAGCGGCCAAATCTGGCTCCTGATTGCGTACCTGATTCTACCCGTCGTGCTGGTCGTTACCCAGATCATGATGCAGAAGATGTCCCAACCGCCGCGAACCAGTGGCCAGCAGCAGGATTCACAGCAGGCGATGATGGGGCAGATGATGCTGTTCATGCCGATCATGTTTGGTTTCTTCAGCCTGCAGGTCCCTTCCGGTCTGTCACTGTACTGGGTCGTATCGAATATCCTGGCCATGATTCAGCAGTATACCGTGACAGGTTGGGGTTCGCTGCGTATTCCAGGTTTGATACCGCGTGCCAAAACAACCGCACCAGCGCCAGCCATCAGCGCGTCAGTCGTAGCCGATCCACCGCTCATCACCGAACCGAATGCGCCGGCCGAAACATCTGAACCAGCCCAAGATCCAACGCGCCGTCGTAGGAAGAGGAAGTAGTTTCTATGTCGAATCAGGCAGAAAGTATCGAAGTTCGCGCCAAGAATGTGAACGCCGCCATCGAGGAGGGCCTGCGGCGGCTCAACCTGACGCGCGAGCAGGTCGATGTCGAGGTCATCACCGCAGGCAGTCGCGGCGTTTTGGGTTTTGGCGCCGAAGACGCGCGCGTGCGGCTGACTCCACGACCCATCGTGAAGCCTCCAGCCGTGGCGGCCCCACCGTCGCGGCCACCCCGTGCAGAACCACCGCCAATGGCCAAGCCGTCGGCACCGGCCGCCACGACAACAAAACCGGCCGTTTCGAGCACAACACCGGCCCCTGCCCCGCGCAGTGCCCAGGTACCCAGCACTGCACCCAAACCGCCGGCGGCCCAGCCATCTGCTGAAGGAGCCGAGGATGCTATTGCCGTCGCCTCCGGCATGCTCTCCGATCTCCTGCGCCTGATGGGTGTGCAAGCCACGGTGCGCGGGCATTATGCAAACGACGGCGTACGCGACAAAAATGAGGAACCTGCCCTGGTCCTCGATATCGTCGGCAACGACCTCGGCATCCTGATCGGCCGTCGCGGTGAAACACTGACCGCGCTGCAGTACGTAACCCGGCTAATGGTCAATCACAAGCTGGAACGCTGGGTCAACGTGGTCGTCGACGTCGAGGAGTACAAGAACCGTCGCGAGCGCACCCTGCAGCAGCTGGCCCAGCGGACCGCCGAGCGTGTGGCGGCCACCGGACGCACCCTGGCCCTGGAACCAATGACCGCACGCGAGCGGCGTATCATACACTTGACCCTGCGCGATCATCCAGAGGTAACAACCCAGAGTGTGGGCGAAGGCGAACACCGCAAAGTGACCATCGTACCGAAAAAACAGTGATGGCCCCGTGTCGCATGCGGCGACCCTGGCCACCGCACTACCCCACGTCGTGAAATATCTGGCCGCCCGCTGCACAACCAGACGCGCCGGGGGGTATGGCAGCATGCATGTGCTGCCATACCCCCCGGCGCTTTTTTGTGGCACCCGCGGCCTATGTTACAATCACAGCAATCCAATCATGAATTCGAGAGACCATGCAGCCCACGCAAGCAATGTTTTTTGAGCAGCACGCAGCCGCACCCGCAGCGATCGATTTTTTGGCCATTGGCAACGTCACACGCGATCTGCTGCCCGGCGGTGGTTTTGCACTCGGTGGGACCGTCTCCTACGCCGCCATAACCGCTCATCGCCTGGCACACCGCCCGGGGGCGTTGACACGCCTGGCCCCTGATACGCCACTGACTGGCGAATGGGACCAGGTGGTCGTTCACCGGCTGCCATCGGCAACCACGACGACGTTCCGTAACCAGTACACTGGCCAGACGCGCCGCCAGATCGTGACCGATGTGGCGCCACCTATCATGGCGGGTGACCTGCCGGCCGCCTGGCAGAACGTCCCCGTGACCCTGCTCGGCCCCATCGCCCAGGAGGCCGACCCGTCTCTCCTGTCGGTGCTGCACGGGTCAATCATCGGGGCGGTGCCGCAGGGCTGGATGCGCCAGTGGGATGCGGAGGGTGTCGTCTCGCCGCAGCGCTGGACCCATGCTGAAATCGTGCTGCCCGCACTTTCGGCCCTCATCTTGAGCGAGGCCGACTTACAGCACAAAGAAGACCTGGTCGTCTACCGGGCACTGTGCCCCATTGTGGTCGTCACCTATGGGCCACGCGGCTCACACGTCTGGCAGCACGATGAGATGACCGCAGTGGGTACCCGACCCGCAGCAGAAACCGATCCCACCGGCGCCGGCGATGTGTTTGCCACCGCTTTTCTGATTCGTCTGGCCGAAACCGGTCAGGCCATCGAAGCCGCGCGTTTCGCCGGCGTGACTGCTTCATTTTCCGTAGAAGGATCGGGCTTTCAATCGATTCCGCAGCGTGCCGCGGTGGAAGCGTGGCTGGCGCAGCATGGCGATACCCTGTAACCGGTAAGGTCATCCAAGCATGACGCACGTCCTGGCGTTTGCCAATCAAAAAGGGGGCGTTGGCAAGACTACCACGGTGGTCAACCTGGCAGCCTGCCTGGCCGCGGAAAATAGGCGCGTGTTAGTGGTGGACTGTGATCCCCAGGCCAATGCAACCAGCCACCTGGGCATCAACCCCAACCATCTGATCTACTGCCTGTACGATGTGATCATCGACCAGGTGCCGGCGCAGCAGGCGGTTACGCTGACCTACCACGTGGGCGTCGATCTGCTGCCAGCAACACCGGCCCTGGCTGGAGCAGAGGTCGAGCTGGTGGCCACGCTGGCGCGTGAGCACGTGCTGCGTCGCGCCCTGGCTGCGCTCCTGCAGCACGTGACGGAGCCGTACGACTTCGTCTTGTTGGACTGTCCACCGAGCCTGGGGTTGCTGACCGTCAACGCGCTCACAGCGGCCAGCAGCGGGGTCATCGTCCCCATCCAATGCGAATACTTCGCCCTGGAAGGCCTGGCCCGGCTGCTGTCGACGATCGACCTGGTGCGCACCAGTTTGAACCCCACCCTGAAGGTGCGCGGCCTGGTGATGACCATGTATGATGGGCGCACCAACCTGTCGCAGCAGGTCGTCAGCGAGATTCGCGAACACGCACCGGTGCCCGTTTTCGAAACCATTATCCCGCGCAACGTACGCCTGAGTGAGGCCCCCAGCTTTGGCGAGACGATTTTGAGCTTTGCACCGCGCTCGCCAGGTGCGGTCGCCTATACCGCACTGGCACGCGAAGTAGTAGCGCAGATCGCAGGAGCAAAACAACCGTGAACAACCCCAAACGCGGCCTGGGGCGCGGCCTGGGTGCCCTGATCCCAACGACACCCGCGGCGCCCACCACCGCCGGACCGGCCCTGTCCGAAATTGCCATCGATGCCATTGCACCCAACCCACGCCAGCCGCGGCAGAGCTTCGATCCCACGGCGCTGCAAGAGCTGGCCGATTCGATTCGTGAACATGGCCTGATTCAGCCGTTGGTGGTGACCCACGGACCGGGTCATGATACGGGCACCGGCCCTGTATACTACATCATTGCCGGTGAACGGCGGTGGCGGGCAGCGCGCCTGGCCGGTCTGCAGCAGATACCGGCTGTCATCAAAGAAGCTAGCGACCAGGCGCTGCTGGAGTTGGCTCTGGTGGAAAATGTGCAGCGTGCCGACTTGAACCCCCTGGAAGAGGCGGCCGCGTACAAAATGCTGGTGGATGAGTTCGGTTTGACCCAGGCCCAGGTCGCAACCCGTGTCGGCAAAGCGCGCGTCACGGTGACCAATGCGCTGCGCCTGCTGCGTCTGAGTGAGCCGGTCAAAGAGGCCCTGATCACCGGCAAAATCAGCGAGGCCCATGCGCGTGCCCTGCTGGGGCTGGAAGAAGAGGACCTGCAGGTGGAGGCGCTGGCCCTGGTGCTGCGCCGCAGCCTGACCGTGCGTCAAACAGAGGAACTGGTACGGCGCCTGCTCCTGGCCACTGCCAGCGAAGAGGACGAGCCGATCGCCGAGGATGATCCGCAGGCCGTGCACGTCCAGGCCATGCAGCAGTTGCTGCGCGACCGGTTGGGCACCAAGGTAGATGTCAGCCGTAACCGCCGCGGGCGCGGACGCCTGGTGATCCACTTCTACTCGGACGAAGAGCTGCAGAGTGTCTACGAGGCCATCCTGGGGGAGAGCACGTGACTTCAACCGCCACGCTGTTGCTGGATAATGCCCGCGTCTACACACAGGATGACCGGCAGCCTGTGGCCACAGCCCTGGCCCTGGCTGGCCGGCGTATCCTGGCCGTCGGCGATGACCTGGCCCACCTGGCCGGTCCGGCCACCCGCCGCGTGGACCTGGGCGGACGGACGGTGCTGCCCGGGTTCAACGACGCGCACATCCATTTCGTGGGCTGGGCCCTGCGCCGCCATTGGATCGAGCTGGCCGACGCAACCTCGGCCGGGGAAGCGGTCTCCCGTGTGGCAGAGCGTGCCACCCGCACGGCACCCGGCCAGTGGATTCGCGGCGGGGGTTGGGATGCCAACGTCTGGCCCGAAGGCACCCCCACCCGTGCCCTGCTGGACGCCGTGACACCCCATCACCCTGTGCTGCTGGACAGCCACGACTGGCATTCGGTGTGGGTCAACAGCCTGGCCCTGGCGCGAGCCGGTATCGGCGCCGCCACGCCCGACCCGGACGACGGTGTCATCGAGCGCGACCCGGTCAGCGGTGCACCAACCGGTATTCTGCGCGAAAACGCCATCAAACTACTGGACAATGCCGTGGATCGGCCTGACCTGGACGAGAGCTGCGCGGCGCTGCGGGCCGCCACTCCCCTGGCCTGGGCTGCCGGGATTACGAGCATTCAAGAAGCCAACGACACACCGCAGGCCCTGGCCCTGCGCTCTTTCCAGACCTTGCAGCGCCAGGGCGCCTTGGGGCTGCGCGTCAACCAAAACCTGCCGCGCGAGCACCTGGCAGCAGCCATCGAGCTGGGTATCCAGAGCGGGTTCGGCAGTGAATGGCTGCGCATCGGCGGCGTCAAATTCTTCGCTGATGGGGCCCTTGGTTCACGCACGGCCTGGATGCTGGAGCCGTATGCGGGGGAAACGGACTGGCGTGGGGTGTGCACGATCGATCCCGAAGAATTCACCGAGGAGGCGCTGCGTGCCAGTGCGGCAGGGCTCAGCATCATGGTGCACGCCATTGGTGACCGCGCCAATCGTGCGGTCCTGGACACGTTCGAGATCGTGCGCCGTGCCGAACCGGAGTGGCAGGCCGGGCAGGCGGTACCCAACCGCCCCTGGCCCCCGCTGCGCCACCGCGTCGAGCACGTGCAGGTTATTCATCCAGCCGACCTGCCCCGGCTGGCCCGCGCTGGCCTGGTGGCATCGATGCAGCCCATTCATGCCACGTCCGATATGCTAAACGCCGAACGACACTGGGGCACAGCACGCACGCGTGGGGCTTACGCCTGGCACAGCGTGGCGCAGGCAGGGGCTGTGCTTGCGTTTGGCTCGGACGCCCCGGTCGAGCCCTTCGACGTGCTGGCAGGGATTCACGCCGCAATCACGCGCCGTCGCGCCGACGGTACGCCAGGGCAAGACGGCTGGATTCCGCAGGAACGCATCACCGTCGCACAGGCCGTGCGCGCCTATACGCTGGGTGCGGCCTACGCCAGCGGGGAAGAAAGCATCAAGGGATCGGTCACCCCCGGCAAACTGGCCGACCTGGTCGTTCTCTCACGCGACATCTACCACATCAATCCCGAAGAGGTCCTCACCACCCAAATCGACGCCACCCTCCTCGACGGCCACCTCGTCCACGGGAACCTCGACTAACCCAATCCAGAATCTAAAATCGCAACACCCGCCCATCTCCCACGCGCCGCGTCACCCGCTGCGCGTCCAGATACTCCAGGATCGCCAGGGCATACTTGCGGCTGGTGTTGAACCGGTCACGCACCTGCGCAACCGTGACGCTGCCCTCCTGCTGAATAATCTGGCGAATCGTATCGACCATGTCTTTATAGGCCGCCGCGTCCAGCGCCACATCATCGTTGAGTTTGACCAGCCTTCCCTGCTCGAACAGGGCGGCCAGCACATCGTCACCCAGCACGCTGCGTGTCTCGTCGATGCCCGGTGGGGTGAACGGCTGGCGGCGAAACAGGGCCAGCTGCTGCTGCACCAGTTTCTCCTGGGCCGGGGAAAACGTCACCTGGTGCCCTGCCTGGTACACCACCGATTCGGTGACGTGCAGCAAGCCTTCCTCGGCGGCACGGGCGAGAATATCCGCAAACGCGCGTGCCGCCAGGGCGGTTCGCCGGCCCTGGTCCAGGCGCGACTTTAGTTCGCTGCGCGGCATGCCCGCCCGCAGGGGGTAGCTACGGTGATAGTCCGCCAGGATCGCCAGCAGCTGATCGGTAACCTGGCTCCAGCCACCGCGCGACATCACCAGCGTGTCTGGTCCCAGGCTGGTTTGCAGGCCGAGCGCCACCAGGTCGTCGCGCGCCACCACCTCTTGCCAGGCGGCATGGGCGCTGCCAGCCGGCAGGCCGCTGCGCGCATCGACCGTGCGCGGGGTGGACGGTTCTTCGCGCATGAGTGCTTGCAGCCAGATGTCGCCGGGTGTGCCGTGCTGGAGCGTTTCCAGCCGGCGAATCACATCAGCGCGCATGCGGCGCCAGCGCCGGGCTGGCCGGGGATCGACCACCAGGCCGCCGCCCAGGGTATGGCTGGGCGAGGGCTGGCGGATGATGAAATGATCGCCGCGCAGCAGGGCCAGCGGCTCGACCAGGCGCAACTGCACCCAGCCGTCGGTTCCCGGTTCCAGGCGCTCGCTGTCCAGCAGCCTGACGTAGGCCGGCACTTCGGCCGCGCCGCTGAAGAAATCGACCAACTGGTTGTGTTTGAGCGGTGCCACGCCGGGCAGCAGATGGAGGCGCAGGTCGAGCAGATAACTGTTGTGCAGCGTCCCGGGCAGGCTGAGCGTCTGCCCGCGCGGCACCTGGTCGGGATGGACACCGCTCAGGTTGACCGCTACCCGGCTGCCGGGGTGAGCCGTTTCGATCTTCTCTTTGTGTGCCTGCAAGCCGCGTACGCGCGCCGTCAAACCGGCCGGCAGGATTTCGACTTCGTCGCCCACGCGCAGGTCGCCATCGAGCAGGGTGCCGGTGACGACGGTGCCAAAACCGGCCATACTGAAGGCACGATCGACCGGCAGGCGCGCCCGCCCCCGATTCAGCCGTGCCGGGATCTGGGCCAGGGTCGTCGCCAGGGCCTGGCGCAGCGCGTCCAGCCCTTGCTGCTTCCGTGCCGACACCGGCACGATCGGTGCGGCGCGCAGCACGGTCGTTTTGAGCACCTCGCGAACCTCGTCCTGCACCAGCCACAACCACTCCTCGTCTTCGACCAGGTCGGTTTTGGTCAGGGCAACGACCCCGCCCGGCACCTGCAGCAGGTCCAGGATTGCGACGTGCTCGCGCGTCTGCGGCATGACCCCTTCGTCGGCTGCAATCACCAACAGGGCGGCATCGATACCCCCGATGCCGGCCAGCATGTTCTTGATGAAATCGATGTGCCCGGGCACGTCGACAATTCCGACCCGCTCCGGCTCACCCTGTGCGCCGGGCAGCGTCAGCCAGGCGAAGCCGAGATCGATGGTCATCTCGCGCGCTTTTTCTTCTTTAAGCCGATCAGGATCGATGCCGGTCAGGGCAAGAACCAGCGTTGATTTGCCGTGGTCGACGTGGCCGGCGGTACCGATGACACGCATGCTTCATCCCTCACGCATGCTTCGACGCCATCCGGTCTTTGAGCAGCTCTTCCAGCTGAGCCAGCCAGCGCTGCGCATCGGCAATACGCTGCAGTCCCTCCATCTCATGCATACTCCAAAGCTTCTGGATTTGGCCCTCGTGGACACGCTGCCGTTCCTCGAGGGGTGGAAAGCGCGTGCCCAGGGCTTTGTTGACCTTCTGCTGCTCCTGGGTGTCGTGCTCCCACTGCAAGATTTGGCGTTTCCAACGTTTTTCGTTTTCGGCCAGCCAGGTTTCGATTTCTTTCTGCTGGCGCTCTTCGGACAACCGCTGCAGCTCGGTCAGCTGATGCATGTCGCGCTGAATCGCCTGCTGGAATCCTTCGATGGTCGCCACCGCACGTTTGCTGACGTCCAACTGCTCGGCAAATGCCTGCAGAGATTCCTTGTGCCGGGTGATGGTCTCGCGCTGCGCATCGATCTCATCGTGCCAGGCGGCGATCTCGCGTGCCCGCTCCACGTCGGTCAGCCTCATCTGTTCGATGAACTGCTGCTGTTCGCGCTTGAGGTCCTGGGGGATCGGTTGGATGCTGGTGATCACCCGTTCGACCTTCTGCAACCGCTCCTGTACCGGGGGCAGTTTGTTGGCATGCTCCTCGATACGCTTGAACAGCTCGACCGTCTCCTGCTGCAGCTGGGCAATCCGTTTGTTGTCCTGGGTGCGTTGCTCGACCATGTAGGGCAGGCTGCGGGTGCGTTCGTCGATGTCTTTGCTGAGCGTTGTGACCTGCTGACGCAAGTTGATCACCAGCTCGCTCAGCCGTTGGTCTTCGGAGCGGCGCAGCGCCAGCTCTTCCTCGATGCGGCCGAACCGGTTCAGTTCTTTGCGGACCTCGCCCAGGCCGCGCGCCGTCGCTTCGCGATCGGTTGCGCGCGACCGTTCGCGCTCGCGGGTATCCGCCTCGAGCTGCTCGTCGCGTTTATGCAACATCAACACCACTTCGTTCTTCAGCTGCTGCATCTGCTCATCGATCTGGGTGAATCGCACCAGCTGTGCCTGTGTGCTGGCGAGGCGTCCTTCCAGTTCCTGAATACGTCGTGCTTGTTCCAGGATCTCGACGCTCTGGCTTTCGATGCGCTGCTGGAGTTTGGCCACCTCGCCCCGGTCTCGGCGATGCTCTTCGTCGAGCCAGGTCACCATCTGCGCAATTTGAGTTGTATCCATCCGCTCTTTGCCTCGATTCATAGTCGCGTACTGGGAACGCATTATAGCATGGTTCTGCGCGCTCGCCAATGGTGACCCGCGCAACACTGCGCTCTTGTCCGTGGCGGCATCGATCGGCACCAATTACGTCCACTGGCGATCGTAAAACATTCGTGAGTAATCACCAATCTTTGACGGAGTGCCGTGCCAGTGGTAAGATTCAACGATGCTCCACACCTGCAATGCCACGGATTGGCACTGGCGCCATGCTGGCTCGATGAGCGTGCCCTGGATTCGGACGGAGAACTGCCACGCTGATGCGCATTGGAATTGATGCACGAATTACGCATTACACACGAGCTGGCATCGGCCAGTACACGCTGCGTCTCACGCAAGCACTGGCAACCCTGAACAGCGAGGATGAGTTTCTCATCCTGCAGCACGTCAAGGACCAGGCCATATTCACCCCACAGGCGAACTTTCGCCGTGTACCCATTCGCACCCCATCGCATCATTGGCTGGAGAAATACGCGCTCAGTTTCGAGATCTCGGGTTTGGGCCTCGATGTTCTGCACAGCACCGATTTCATTCCACCGGCACGCCTGCCCCGTGGCTGCAAATCGGTCATTACGATTCACGACCTGGCCTTCCTCCACTTTCCGCATTTCCTGACCAAGGACAGCGCACGCTACTACGGGCAGATCGACCGGGCAGTTCACGCCGCCGACCACATCATCGCCGTGTCGAAGAGCACGCGGCGCGATATCATCAACCTGCTGGGGGTCGACGAGAAGAAGATCAGCGTCATTTACGAAGCAGCCAACCCGATCTTCCGCCCGATGGACCGGCAGCAGGCGCTGACCCAGGTGCGCGCCCGCCACCCGGTACCCGACGAATTCATTCTGTTCGTCAGCACCATCGAGCCGCGCAAGAATGTCCAGGGTCTGCTGCGCAGCTTTCGCCGCCTGCTGGACAATTACAAACTCGACATCACCCTCGTGCTGGCCGGCGCCCGCGGTTGGCTGTCGCAAGAGGCGTACGACCTGGTCAACGAGTTGAACCTCCAGGGACGCTGCCTTTTCCTGGGATCGGTCGAGGACAGCGACCTGGTGCTGCTCTACAACGCGGCACGCTGCCTGGCCTACCCCTCATTCTACGAAGGATTTGGCATCCCGCCCCTGGAAGCGATGGCCTGCGGCACGCCAGCCATCGTGTCTAACCTATCCAGTCTGCCCGAAGTCGTCGGTGACGCAGCGCTGCTGGTGGCGCCCCAGGATGTCGAAGGGCTGACGGTTGCCCTGTGGCGTGTGCTGACTGACGAGACGCTTTGGTATGAGCTTCAGCAGAAAGGCTACAAACGTGCCCGCCGTTTTTCGTGGGAGCGAGCGGCACGCGGCACCCTCGATGTCTACCGCCAGGTTGTGCACGGGACCGCGGCCAACCAGCCCGTCGCCAATGGCTCGCTGTCCTGAGCCCGGCAAACGGACCGGTACGCATGGCCCACATCCTGGTGCTCACACCCCAGCTACCCTATCCACCCCACCAGGGTACCACGATTCGTAATTTTAACCTGATTCGCGGCCTGGCGGCGCGTCACCAGGTCGACGTCTTGAGCCTGCAGGCAAGCAATGACCCGCCGGTCGCCGCCACACCGCTGGTCGATCTCTGCCGTCGGGTAGCCGCGGTGCCCGCACCACCGCCGCGCACCCCGTCACAGCGGCTGCGCACGACGCTCGGCAGTCGTCTACCCGACATGGCCCTGCGCCTGGCCGGCGTCGATCATTTCGCAGCCCGGCTTGGGGACTGGGTTGCCAGCACCGCCTACGATGTCGTGCAGGTGGAAGGCATCGAGATGGCCCCGTATGCCTTGTGGCTGCAGAACCAGCCGGTTTGGCGCAGCAGCCCGGCGGCCGGCGCCCCCTTTCTGATCTTCGACGACCACAACGCCGAGTACCGGCTGCAGCAGCGAGTGGCCCTCACCGATGCGCGCCAGCCCAGGCGCTGGCCCGGTGCGGCGTACTCCTTCATCCAATGGCAGAAGCTGCGCGCGTACGAAGCGCTGGTATGCCGGCAGGCCGATCACGTTGTGACCGTCTCACCACGCGATGCCGCGGCACTGCAGGCCCTGGTGCCCTCCCTGCCCGTGACGGTCGTTCCTAACGGGGTGGACCTGCAAACCTATGCGCCCGGCGTGGTCGAGCCATTGGCCGGACTACCGCCGCTGGCCCTGGTTTTCACCGGCAAAATGGACTACCGTCCCAACGTCGACGCTGTGCTGTGGTTTGCCGATCAGATCCTGCCGCAGGTGCAGACCCGGCTGCCGCACGCCCACCTCGTGGTGGTTGGCCAGCAGCCGCACCCCCGTCTCGACGTGCTGCGCGGCCGGGCGGGTATCACGCTTACCGGGCGCGTGCCAGACGTGCGACCCTACCTGGCTGCTGCGGCCGTCTGCATCCTGCCGTTCCGCATGGGCAGCGGAACACGCCTGAAGGCGCTGGAAGCCATGGCCATGGGCAAAGCAATCGTCTCGACTGCGCTGGGCATCGAAGGCATCGACGTCGTCGATGGCCAGGAGATGCTCATCGCCGATGATGCTTCATCGTTTGCCGCCGCGGTGGTGCGTCTGCTGTTGGATGAGGCCTTGCGGTCGCGCCTGGGCGGCCAGGCGCAGGCCCACGCCGTGACACACTACGACTGGGACCGGATCGTGCCCCGCCTCGAAGCCCTCTTTCCGACCGGTGCCCCGCCGTGCATATCGAGCCAGCCGGCGGCAGGTGGCGGGTGTGAGTGACCCCCTGCAGTGGCCACCAGCCCAACAGCAGGCCCTGGCCGCCCAGCACCGCGCGGACAACCTCCGGCGCCCGTCGCGCACGCCGCGACAGCAGACCCGCCTGGCCGTGCTGTGGGCCCTGGGGCCATCCGGTCGCGGCCGCACGGCTGCCGGCACGATCGCATCGCCGCAACGTGTGCTGGTGATGCGGCCCGACCACCTGGGTGACGTCCTGTTCTGTACACCAGCCCTGCACGCCCTGCGTACCGCCTGGCCCACCGCCCACATCACCGCCCTCGTCGGCCCCTGGGGTGCCGGCATCTTGCAGCACAGCACCGCCATCGACGAGCTGCGCACCCTGCCGTTTCCCGGATTCACGCGTCAGGCGGGTCAGCGCCCCTGGCAGCCGTACCAGCTGCTCTGGCGCACTGCACAGCGCCTGCGCGCCGACCGCTTCGACCTGGCCATCGTGCTGCGCTTCGACCACTGGTGGGGCGCCTGGCTGGCGCAGCTGGCCAGTGTCCCCCAGCGGATCGGCTACGCCGTGGCAGAATGTGAGCCGTTTCTGACACATGCCGTGCCCTATCAGGCTGGCCGCCACGAAGTGACACAGAACCTGGCCCTGATCGAAGCGGCCACCGGCCAGCCTTGTACCGCACCGGCCCGGCTCACCGTTGCCGTCACAGCGGCCGCCCAGGCATGGGTACACACGTGGCGGGCGGCCGCCGGCCTGACCGAACAACCCTACGCCGTCATCCACCCCGGCGCGGGCGCACCAGTCAAACTGTGGCCGGCAGCGGCCTGGGCCGCAGTGATCGACGGGCTGCGGAATCGTGGGCTGCCGGTGGTCTTGACCGGCAGTCCTGCGGAACAGGACCTGGTGGCCGTCATCACCAGCCAGGTTCATAGCCCTGTGCATACGCTGGTTGGAGCCACCGACCTGGATCAGCTGGCAGCCCTCATGCAGCAGAGCCGCCTGGCAGTGGGCCTGGACAGCGGGCCGATGCATGTGGCCGTGGCAGTGGGCACCCCGACGGTGCACCTGTACGGCCCCGTCGCGGCATCGACCTTTGGCCCCTGGGGTGACCCGGCACGCCACCGGGTCCTCACGTCGGACTGGGCTTGTGTGCCATGCAACCGGCTCGATTTTGGTGCTGCCGAGCTGCCGCAGCATCCGTGTGTGCGTGCCATCGAGGCGCGCGCAGTGTTGGAAGCAATCGATGACGTCATCGCCATCCATTGATCAGCTGATCCGCGCGTTTTTGGTTTCGATATCACTTCGTGGTATCATGGCAAAATGGAAAAAATGGAAAAAATGGAAACTAAAGGCTACGGCGGCGTGGTTGAATTCGACGATAAAGCAGGGATTTTCCATGGTGAATTGGTGAATTAATACCATGTCAACACCCATGTTGGTCAAAATCGAAGAAGACAGGCACTGGTGGTTTGCCAGCCGCACCCGTGCGATCACCGGGTTGTTGGACCGGTATCTGGAACCCGATCCGGACCGCCTGGTGCTGGATGTCGGATGCGGGGCCGGCAATATGGCCCATCACCTGGCCCTATACGGCAAGGTGATGGGTGTCGATCCTAACCCCAAGCCGCTGGAAATTGCCCGCCAGCGCCGGCTGCGCGCCTACGAAAGCAGTGCTGATTCGCTGCCGTTCCCCGATGCCATGTTCGGGCTGGTTGCGCTGCTGGATACGGTCGAGCACGTACCGAACGAACAGGGCGTTTTTGCCGAATGTTACCGCGTCCTGAAACCGGGTGGCTTCTTGATCGTCACGGTGCCCGCCTTCATGTGGCTGTGGAGCCAAAATGACGATCTGAATGCGCATCAGCGCCGCTACACCGCACCCGAGCTCGACCAGAAACTGGTCGCACAGGGATTTCACGTCGAACACATCAGTTACAACAACTTTTTCGTCTTTCCATTGGCGGCGGGTCGCATCTTGCTGCGCCGCGGTCGCGCTGAGCCGCAGCTGGCGTCGCCCCATTTCGACGACGAAGCCTACCAGGTGGAGATGGAGCAGGCCTCGCCACTCGTCAACCGTGTCCTCGAGCAGGTTGGCATTCTCGAAGCCAATCTGATGCAGCGCGTGTCGCTGCCCGCCGGTACGTCGATCATCTGTCTGGCCCGGCGGTAGCAGGGGTGAGGCGCGCAAGGAGGAGACGTGGTAGCAGCCATGCAAAACAACGGTAAGGAGCGTCTGCCGTCTGATTTTTCGTGGGCATTGTGGCTCCTCGAAGGGTTTGGTGCGTTACGCACTGAGGTGGAACAGTTCTGCCCCCCCGACGAATTCTGGACCCATCTCCAGACTTCCGAACGCGAATTTCTGCTGGCGTGGAAGGTGCTGATTGATGCAGCCCTCGAACGTAATGCGCGCCGCAGTGGCAAGCCCGTGGCGGAAGGCCCGCTCAAACGCCAAAGCATCGATATCCAGTTCTGAGCAGCGAGCAGCACGTGCCCACAGTCTTCATTCGTATCCTGTGTGGTGTCCTGGCCGTCGTTTTGTGTGGCGCCTGTGCCGCACCCACCAGCCAGACCGCCCCATCCACCGTACCAGCAACCGTGTCGCGTGAACTGCCCCCTGCGACTGCCACCCCAACCGCGACGCCGCAGCCCACGGACACCCCAACACCGCGGCCCACGGTCACGCCAACCGCGACGCCGCAGCCAACCGTCACCCCCACCAGCACAGCCACACCCGGCCCCACGCCGGATGGGACGGTGCGCCGCAGCCGGGTGCCCATCCTTATGTACCACTACGTGTCGGAACCAGCGCCCGACGCCGATGTCTACCGCAAGGACCTGTCCGTCACGCCGGCACAGTTCGAGTCCCACCTGCAAGCCCTGCGCGACGCCGGGTACCAATCGATACCACTGGCCGACCTGCTCAGTTACCTGGCGACCGGGCAGCCCGAACTGCCAGCCAACGGTGTGGTTTTGACCTTCGACGATGGGTACGTGGACAATTATGAAAACGCTTTTCCTCTGCTGAAAAAGTACGGATTCATGGCAACCCTCTTCATCATTACTGATTTCGTCGACATGCAGCGTCCCGGTTACGCCTCGTGGGAGCAGCTGGCCGAGATGCACGCCGCCGGCATCGATATCGGATCGCACTCGCGCGATCATGCCGATCTCGCCGGGCGCGATGTCGATTTTCTGGTCTGGCAAGCCCTGGGCTCGCGCCAGATGATCGAAAGCCGGCTGGGCTTCACGCCGCGCCTGTTCTGTTATCCGGCTGGCCGTTATGACGACCTCACGATCCAGGTCATTCGTTCGGCCGACTACTGGGGCGCGGTGACGACGCAGCAGGGCGTGCTGCACACGTCTGAGGCGCCGTTTGAACTCACGCGCGTACGCGTGCGCGGCAGCCATGCGGCATCAGACCTGCTGCGCCTGCTGAAGGCTGACTGGTGACGGGCCTGGACGATTGCAGAACCCTTGGGACTCGGGTGCCTGGCATGTTTGGGGCACAGCACAAGACCCTTCGGGTTTCTCCCTGCCATCACCGATAGCTGGTACTCCACGGCAGTGCCTCCCGGCTCCAACTCCCGGCCATTGATGAAAACCCGAAGGGTCTGCCCCCATCTGAGATACAGCTCTGGGACTCGACCAGTTTCCCAGAAACGCCAGACCATGTTATAATCGGACGCCGTACGATCCCAGGCCCGACGGCCTGATTGTGAATTTCCTGGCGAGTGTACCACGTGATACGATACATCATCATTGCGCTGTTGATACTGCTTGGCATAGCCAGCCTGGGGAGCGCGTTGTTCGGGCGGTTTCGAAATCAGCGCATCATTCTGGTACTTGTCACTGTCGTGGCGTGGGGTGCGGCTGCCATGCTGCTGCTGTCCCCGGCCACACCCCAGATCGCCGAAACCCTGCCCATACCGACCACGCCCGTGGAAACAGTACCCACGGCCACGGTGGCGGTGACCCCCACCGCGGTGGCAACCATTGCGTCGCCGGCCTCGCCACTGACCGTGACGACCGCCACCCCCGCCCCCACCGGCCAGATTGCCTGGCATTCCAATCGCAGTGGCAGCCTGCAGGTGTGGGTGATGAACGACGATGGCAGCAATCCCCGCCAGCTGACCGGTATCACCGGCAGCGACACCAACGTCGAGCCGGCCTGGTCACCGGATGGCAGCCAGATCGTTTTTGTCACCGACCGTGATGACGTCGAAGCGCTGCAGATCTACACGATGAATGCGGATGGTAGTAACCAGGCACCATTGATGTCGTTTCACGCCTCGCACAACTGGTCACCTTCCTGGTCGCCAGACGGCCAGGGCCTGCTCTTCCAGACCAATCGCGATGCAAACGCCACATTCCAGTTGTATGCCGTAAACCGCGATGGTTCCGACTTGCGCAGCGTGACGCAGACGACGACCAACGAAAGCCGCGGCAAATGGTCACCCGATGGCAAACAGGTGCTGTTCGTATCCGAACGGACCGGCAACCGTGACATCTTCGTCATGGACATCGATGGCTCGAACGTGCGCCAGCTCACCCAGACACCCGAAGACGATTTGTACCCGGCCTGGTCGCCAGATGGTCGTGAAATCGTCTTTCAGAGCAATCGTGAGGGCGGTGGCAACTTCGGCATCTACATCATGAATGCGGATGGCAGCAATGTGCGGCGTATCACGGACCTGGCGGCCAACTACATGACTCCGGTTTGGGCCAACAACGGCCTCTCGCTGGTTCTTGCTTCCGATCGGGACCATCCTGACTGGGAGATCTACATGATGGATCGCGACGGCAGCAACCTGCGACGCCTGACCAATAACACGTTCGTCGATCGGTTTCCATCCTGGCATCCCTAGACGCAACCTGTAGCTCGAAGCTAGCGGTGCCGGCAGCGTCTCGTCTTCTCTTCGGCGTCGAGATCGCACTGACCCATGCTTATCTGATCACCCCCCTTCGAAAGTGAGGTGCAACATGACGAACTCCAGGGCCACCCACCCTACGCGCAGCCGCCAAATCATCTCCATCGTGATCGTCTGTCTGCTGTTGCTGGTCACAGCCAATGGCGTGTTTGCACAGTCCGACGAGCCAGGCACACCATCCGCCTTGTACGTCGGCTCGGACAACGAACGTGCTGGCTTTGGCGTAACCACCGATATCCGCAACTTCGCCGTCGGCCAGTTGAACGGTGGCTGGTATCTGAAGTGGGGATCACAGCTCAATCCACCCCGGCCTGACGGTTACTACTACCTGCCAATGCTGATCGTGCACGGTGAGGTCTTCTACCCCTATGGCGGCGAGCTGGACCAGGCTATCAATGGCAACCGCGGCGGCATCTGGCTCGTAGGCAACGAGCCCGACAACATCTACCAGGATGGTCGCTACACGACGCCGCAGCAGTACGTGACCGCCTATCACAACGCGTACCACTACATCAAACAGCGCGACCCCACCGCCAAAATCGCCATCGGCGGCATGACCCAGGCCACACCCCTGCGCCTGCAGTGGCTGGACATTGTGTGGAACACTTACCAGTCCCGCTACGGCGCAACGATGCCGGTCGATGTGTGGAACATTCACACCTTCGTGCTGCGCGAAGAGCGTGGTTCGTGGGGCGCATCGATCCCACCCGGTGTCAATGCTAACAGCGGCATGCTGTGGCAAATCCAGGACCACGACCGCATCGACCTGGTGCGCGACCAGGTGATCCGCTTCCGGCAGTGGATGAAGGCCCATGGCCAGCAGAATAAGCCGCTCATCAACAGCGAATACGGCATCCTGCTGCCGGTCGACTACGGCTTCGACTACCCGCGTGTGGCTGCCTTCCTGGTGGGCACGTTCGATCTGTTCAATACCCTGCGCGATACCAGCCTGGGTTATCCAGAGGACGATTACCGGCTGATGCAGCGCTGGTGTTGGTTCTCGTTGGACAGCGACGATTTCGAGGGCAACATCGTGCGTTCGCTTTTTGATCGCACCCGGCGCACGATTACGCCCCTGGGTCAGGCGTTTGCGGGCTGGGGCGCCAGTCATCGCACGCCCTACGTCGACTTCACCATCCGTCAGACGCCGGTGGTCACTCCCACGTGGGCTATTTTCCAGGGCATGCCGAGCGCCATCACGATAGGGACAAACGTATACAACGAAGGCAACACAACCACCGGACCGTTCGACGTCCGCTTTGGTATTGGGGGACCCAACGCCGGTGGGCCGGTGATTGGCATCAACACCGTACCGGCGGGACTGCCGCCGCGTTGGAGCCCGGCAGCGTACACAGAGGTGAACTGGCAGGTAGTTCTCAACAGCGCAACGACTGTGCACGCCAAGGCAGACCCGAACAACGCCATTCCCGAGTTCCTGGAGACCAACAATTCCAAGAGCGTTAGCGTGACGCCGGTCAACATGCTGGACATTGCCGTACGCAACCTGACGGCCGATGCGCCCGACTGGTCTACACTGGCACCGGGTGAGCCTTTTACCACCACCCTGCGCGTGGCGGTGCGCAACCGCGGCAGCATCGGTGTCACCGGGGATTTGACCGTGCAGTTCTGGTTGGGTGCGCCCAGCGGCGGTGGCACACTCCTGGGCAGCGTGGTGATCAATGCCCAGAATTCACCCAGCGTTCCGTTGGAAGTGACCCTACCCTGGACCAACGTCATGCCCGGCATTTACGAACTGTATGCCACCGTGACGCAACCGTCTGGCGATACCAACCCCAGCAACAACCTGGTCAGCGCGCCGGCCTACCTTCTGCCGCCGCGCCTGTTCCTCCCCCAGGTAGAACGTTGACCGTCCGATGAAACGTTGCACCCGACGCGCACGTGTCCACCGTGCTGGCCGTCTACTGGCGGCCAGCCTCATGTGCTTGCTGATTGGGCGCGGCGCGCCTGTGATTGATGCCGCACCTGCATACGCGCATGCCCGCTACATGGCCATGCCCGCGCCGACCGAGGCGGCGCCGCACTTGATCGGCGCCAGCGACGATGACCCGACACCGGAAACCGGTACGGTCCAGGCCTCGCGCTTGTACTTCCCCGGTCTATACCGGTCCCCACCCACGGGACCTGTGGCGCAAATCGGCGGCAGCATCGACGCCGTCGCCGTGATGGGCAACCGCATCTATGCCGGCATGGGGCCGCGCCTGGTCGTTTTCGACGTGTCCAACCCCGCCACCCCCCGGCTGCTGGGGCGCAGCCCCATTCTCCCCGACCTGGTCAGCGGCATTGCTGTCGAAGGCAGCGTGGCCTATGTGGCAGCCGGGTCCGAGGGTGGGCTGCAGACGATCGATATCAGCATTCCAGAGAATCTGCGTCTGCTTGGCAGTTACGACACCCCTGGCCAGGCGGTAGGGGTCACCGTGAATGCGGGGATAGTATACCTGGCTGATGGACCTGGCAGTGGTTTGCACATCATCAACGCCCTCATACCCGAGTTTCCGTTGTTGGTTGGTCAACTGGATACGCCGGGGGACTGTTTTGCCGTGCAAGTAGCCGAGGGTCGCGCCTACGTTGCCGATGGGCTGCTGGGGGGCTTGCAGATTGTGGATGTGAGCCAGCCGGGCAACCCACAGCTGCTGGGGTCCTACACGGGTGCCGTGGTGCAGAGTGTCGCGCTGTCTGGCACCCTGGCCTACCTGGCCAGCGGCTATGCCGGCCTGCAGGTGGTGGATGTCTCCAACCCGGCAGGGCCAGTGCTGCGCGGCAGTGCCCCAGTCCCCAATGCCGTGGGCATCACCCTGGCTGCCAGTCTGGCCCTGGTCGCCAATGGTGACAATGGCGGTTTGCGCGTTCTTGACATCTCCACCCCGGAGGTACCGGTATTACGAGGGACGCTGAACACCCCCGGCAGCGCCCGGCAAGTGGCCGCGCTGGACAAC
The DNA here is from genome assembly GCA_964642445.1 of uncultured Anaerolineae bacterium. GTDB lineage: Bacteria > Chloroflexota > Anaerolineae > SSC4 > Amarolineaceae > SSC4. Next base: position 19,083 of record CAZXQZ010000004.1, on the reverse strand, counting down.
CTGGCACTGCTGGCAGATGGTTTCGGCGGACTGCGCACCATCGACATCAGCGACCCGGCCTCGCCCGCGCTGCGTGGTAGTTACGCAACCATCGGTGATGCGCACGGTATCCGCGTGCTTGGCAACTCCGCCTACATCGCCAATGGCAGCAACGGTCTGCACGTCATCGATATCAGCAATCCGATCAACCCCGCACTGCGCGGGGCGGCAGACACGCCGGGTTACGCCTATCGTCTCTACGTACAGAACAACCTTGCGTACATCGCCGACTGGACCGGGGGGCTGCAAATCTTCGATGTCAGCAACCCGGCATCCCCAATGTGGCGCGGCAGTCATCCCGCCACCGGTTATGCGCGCGATGTGGTCGTGTCATCGAACATTGCCTACGTAACCAACGGGTACGGTCGCAAGCTGGTGCTGATCAATGTCACGAACCCGGCGGCACCGGTATGGCGCGCCAATTATTTCGCCCCCGATAATACGGAGAGCGTCACGGTGGTGGAGCCGTACGCCTACCTGGCAGCCGGTGAGAGCGGAGGCATGATCATTCTCGACGTCAGCAACACCACCCAACCACGACTTATCAGCCGCCACCTCACTGCGGGTTACACCTATGCCAGCGCCGTGCGCAATGATGTGGCCTACGTGGCGGATGGTTTTCGCGGGCTGGAGATCGTCGATATTGCCAATCGGGCGGCCCCGGTATTCCGCGGCCTGTACAACACGCCCAACCTGGCCCAGGCCGTCACAGTGGTGGGCAATATCGCCTACGTCGCTGACCGTGCGGGTGGTCTGCAGATGATCAACGTGCAGAATCCGCAAGCGCCATCCCTGGTCGTGGGGCACCCGGCCGTAGGCAGCATATGGGACGTCACTGTCGCCGGCAATATGGTGTATGCAGCCGCCGGAAAAGCCGGTGTGCTGGTGTACCGCACCGTCTAGAGCTTGTCGGAGAGGCTCTTTGGACAAACACAGCGACTCCATGCGGCATCATGATCGCCATGACCTACCAAATGCAGCATCAAGTGCGCCTGTAAGCTGGTTACTCCGACCGGCTGCCTGGATGGCGGATTCGATGCGAACATCCGCCCTGTTTCCCCGGCGCGAACACACAGAGACCCGCTCACCGTCGGTCAGCCTGGCGACAGTGTTCCTGGTGGGTGCTGTGGCGGCCATCGTCCTGCTGGGCGCGCTGCTGCGTCTCCATGCACTGGGGGCACGCGGCTTCTGGGGAGATGAAATCTGGACCGCCCAGGCCAGTCTGGCGCCACCCGCCGACATTCTCCGATACTACATCAACTATCCCGGCCCGCTGTACTATCTGCTGGGTCATGCGACCCTGCGCATCCTCCCCGATGCGCCGCAGGAGCTGGCGGTGCGCCTGCCCTCGGCGCTCGCCAGTAGCCTGTGTCTGCTGGTATTTTTTGCCCTGGCGTGGCGCTATGCGGGTCGTGCGGCGGCCCTGGTGGGCACGCTGCTGCTGGCCGCGGCGCCGTATCAGGTGTGGTATGCGCAGGAAGCCAGGTTCTACGCCTGGTCGACCCTGCTGGCGCTCGTGGCTACGTACGCACTCCTGCGGGCCCTGGATGATCCCGACAAGAACCGCTTCTGGGTCTTGTTTGGCCTGTCCAGCATCGCCAATCTGTACAACCAGCCCCTGTCGGCAGCTATCGCGCTGATCGGTCAGCTCGTTTTGGCTGGCGCGTGGTGGGTGAACACCCGCCAGCGCCGTCAAATCGTCATCAAAGTGCTCGTGACCTATGCGGTCATTGCGGCCAGCTACTGGCCCATTGTCCAGCGGGTGAGCACGACCGGGCGCATGGACGCCTTCGATCTGGAAACCTTTCTTGCCTATGATGTGCACGATTTCTGGGTTACCCTGATCCGTTCAGTCACTGCAACGATCGACAAGTTTGCGGCAGGTGGACTGAGTGGGTGGCTGTTTCTGACCTTTTTCCTGGTTGGACTGCTGGTCACCATCCGCCAGCGCCAGTGGAAGCTCGCCGCCATCGTTCTGCTGCCCCTGGCCACCGCCCTGCTGGCGTTTGCGATTGGCCGGCCACGCACGGGATTTATCGTGCGCTATGTGTTGTACTTGCAGCCGCTCTATCTCCTGGGTGTGGCGGTGGGTCTGACTGCGGCTGCGGCCTGGTTGGGTCGCCGCGTTGCCCTGGTTCGCGGCCAGACACCGCAGACAGGCGTTTGGGTGGCTGGATTTGTGGTGGTGGGATTGGCGATTCTGTTGACTACGATCTCTCTGCTGCAGGTGCGGCAGAGTTATGCCGTTGCCAAAATCAATGACTGGCGTGCGGTCGCCCGCTATCTGGATGCACACATCCGGCCGGGCGATTTGATCGTAGGTAACCGCTGGTTCAACCCTGCGCTGAGCTGGTATCTGCAGAACCGCGACCAGGTCACCCTGTCGACAGACTCCAACGAACGGGTGTTGGAAGACCTGGCGAACGGGCGCCGCGTCTGGTTCGTGCGGCTGGGCCCCACACAGGGTGATGTGAGCACGGAGTTGAAACGGCGTCTGCCCATCGTCGCCCCCGTCTCCTGGCAGGACCGGGCGCTGGACTATCGGGACGATTTCTTCCCAGCCTCCGAATACCCGGTACAGCTGCGTTTTCGTGGTCGCGGGCCGCTGGCCGTGGCCCGTTTTTACGACGAGATACCCGCGGTGGCGGGCGAAGAACCCTACCGCATCCTGCGCCCAGGCGAGAGCGTGCGCGTGCGGCTAACCCTACCCGCCGGCCACGCCGCACGCTACCTGGCAATTACCCACAATCCCCATCCGCACGCCGCCCTGGCTGTCACCATCGAGGACGCGGCGCCGGTGCGCGTTCGCGATCCCGAAGATACCTGGCAAACAACGCACCTGCGGGTTCCCGACGCGGCCGGTGACACGGTGACGGTGCGCGTGCACAACGTGGGCGAACGCGCAGATAGACTGCGGCAGTTGGAGTTGACCGACGAACCCAGCCCGTGACGCCGTCAAAGGTCGGGCCGGGCAAACGTCAAACGACTTCGCGCCCGGCATACCAGCGTTGGTAGAACGCCTGGTAATGCTCGCCCGACTTGATCTTGCGCCACCACCAGGCATTCTCCTGGTACCAGCGCACGGTCTTGACGATGGCCTCGGCGCAGGTGTGGCGCGATTGCCAGCCCAACGCTTCCAGCTTGCTGACGTCCAACGAATAGCGCCGGTCGTGGCCCGGCCGGTCCTGCACGGGCTGGATGAGGCTGTACGGTTTGCCCAGGGTGTCCAGCACCAGGTGCGCCATGTCGATATTGCGCATCTCTGAGCCCGTGCCGATGTTGTACGTTTCACCGAGCGTCCCACGCTGCACGACCGCATCGATCCCTTCGCAGTGATCCAGCACATACTGGTAATCGCGCATCTGCAGCCCATCACCGTACAGCGGCAGCGGGCGGTCGTCGATGGCATTGGTGACGAAGAGGGGAATCACCTTTTCCGGGTACTGGTAGGGCCCAATGTTGTTGGAGCCGCGGGTAATGGTGACTGGCAGGCCGTAGGTGATGTAGTAGGCGTTGACCATCAGGTCGGCGCTGGCTTTGCTGGCCGCGTAGGGTGAACGCGGCGCCAGCGGATCACTTTCCACGGAGGACCCCTCGTGCACGTGGCCGTAGACTTCATCGGTGCTGATTTGGTGGTAACGTTCCAAACCAAATTTGCGCGCCGCCTCCAGCAGCACGTAGGTCCCGTACACGTCGGTCTGAACAAATGCGTCGGGGTTCAAGATCGAACGATCGACGTGCGATTCGGCGGCGAAGTTGACGATGGTATCGATATGATGGCCGGTAATCGCCGCGGCGACCGCGCCGGCGTCGCAGATGTCGCCCTGTACGAACGCGTAACGCGGGTCCCCGGCGACATCGAGCAGATTGTCAAGGTTGCCGGCATAGGTCAGTTTGTCATAGACCACCACCGAGAAGTCGCGGTATTTATCGAGCAGGTAGCGTACGAAATTGGAGCCAATGAAACCGGCACCACCGGTGATCAGGTAGTTGCGCATCGGTCGAACCTTTCCCAGCTACAGGATGCCCACACGGCTGTGATCACCCAGCGTCATCTTGATGGCCTTGGGTTTGATAGGCGAGCGTGTCACTTCGACAAAACGCCCGATCAGGCTGTCTTCGATGCGGTTGGGGATGCCCACGATCCGGCTGTTCTCCAAGACGATGCTGTGCTCGATTTCGCTGTCTTCGATGACGCAGTGGTGGAAGATCGAGGTGAACGGGCCGATGTAGCTGTTGATGATGCGCGTCTCTTCGCCAATGATGGCCGGGCCACGGATGACGCTGTTGATGATTTCGGCACCCGGCTCGATCGTGACTTTGCCGCCAATCTGCGAATCGCGGTCGATGTACCCGGCCACCGAATGTTCGATTTCATCCAGCACGCGGCTGTTGGCTTCCAGCATATCGATCGGTTTGCCTGTATCGATCCACCAACCGCGATGGATGTAGGGATGAACGTTATAGTGATGATCGATGAGCCATTGGATAGCATCGGTGATCTCGAGCTCCCCGCGCCACGAGGGCTGGATGTGCTGCACCGCCTCGAAGACGTGGTGGTCGAACATGTAGATGCCTACCAGGGCCAGGTTGGAGCGGGGGTTGCGCGGCTTTTCGACCAGCCGAATGATACGCTCGTCATTGTCTAGCTCGGCCACGCCGAAGTGCTGTGGTTCCGGCACGGGTGTCAGGACGACCTGGCTGTTCCAGGCGCTGCTGGCAAACTGCGCAATCAGAGGGCTGATCCCGCCCTGGATCACGTTGTCACCCAGGAACATTACGAAGCGGTCATCCCGCAGAAAATCCTGGCTGATTTTGACCGCATGGGCCAGGCCGAGCGGGGCTTCTTGTTCGATGAAATGGACGTGTACGCCCCAGCGTTGACCGCTGCCTACGGCCTCACGTATCTGGCGTGCATTGTCATCGGTACCGACGACGATCCCAATGTCGTCGATGCCGGCGGCGCGGATGGCCTCGATGACCCGAAACAAAACGGGCTTGTTGGCCACGGGTACGAGCTGTTTCGCATTGGTGTAAGTCAGTGGATAGAGGCGTGAGCCTTTGCCACCGCTCAGAATCAGACCTTTCACACGCTGTATCCTCTACTTGTAGTAGCCACGCAGGCCGCTGTCGGGCGTGACGTCATTGAGCACACTGCCGATGATCCGTGCATTGACCTTGGCCAGCAGCTGCTGCGCACGCTGTGCGTGTTCGCGCCGTGTGCGATCGGCGTTGATGATCAAAAGCACACCATCGACCTGTGGGGCCAGGATGGCCGCGTCCGTCACAGCGACGACCGGCGGCGCATCGAACAGGACCAGGTCGGCCCGTGCCGCCAGGGCCGCAATGGCATGCTTCATGCGCTCCGACGCCAGCATCTCGGCCGGCAGCGGTGGTTGTGGGCCGCTGGTCAGGACCTGCAGACCCTCGATGGGGGTCGGCTGCAGGGGTGGCTGCTGCAGACCGTTTTCCTCGGCCAGCATCGTGGTCAGCCCCTCGCCGTTGGCCAGGCCAAACAGTTCGTGCTGTCTTGGGCGGCGCAAATCGGCATCGACGATGATGACGCGGTGCCCGGCCTGCGCCTCGACCACGGCCAGGTTGGCCAGCACGGTCGATTTACCTTCCTCAGGCCCGGCCGATGTCACCAGGATCGTATGCAGCGTCTGGTCCAGGTTGGCAAAACTGAGGTTGGTGCGCAGACTGCGGTAGGCTTCGGCAATCGGCGAGCGCGGATCAGCCACGGTCACCAACACTGTTTGATTTTGGATTTTGGATTTTGGATTTTGGATTGGCATGCTTCAGCGCTCCGTGGCCGATGGGATGGCGCCGAGCACGGGAAGGCCGAGGTAACGTTCGACGGCCTGGGGTGTGCGCAGTTTGTCTGCCTGCAGCCATTCGAGCACAAAGACGATGATGCCCCCCAAAACCGCTCCCAGCACCAGGCCGGCCACGGCGTTCAGGGCTGGGTTGGGCCGAAACAGCGGGGCATCGATCACGTGATCGACGATTTTGACTTCGATACGATCGCGTTTGTCTTGCTGGTTGTAGTAGGCGGTGCGTTCTTCGACGAAGATATCGGCCATGGTCAAAGCGACCTGTTTCGCCACTTCGGGTCGTTCATCGCGGGCATCGATCTGCAGCGTAAAATTGGACGCATCGGAGCTGACTTCTGTGCGCCCCAGCAAGTCATAGGTGGTCATGTCGAGCTGCGCGCGGTCGATCACCTTTTGTGCTGTGTCGTGCGTGTCGATGTTGATCACAAAATTGCGCAGCAGGTCCTTGGCGGTGTTGCCCAGACCCCAGTCGGGTGTGCCTGGCACCACGCTCACCCTGGCGGTGGCGCGGTAGATTTTGGTCTGGGTCAGGCTGAATGCGTAAGCTGCCAGCGCCGCCACCAACGCGACGGCAATGATGATCCAGCCGCGTTTGCGCAGGATGCGCAGGTAATCTCGTAGTTCCATACGATACGTCTACTCCCTCTAGACCGGTCATTCTACCATACACCGGCCAAAATACAAGCGCTCGGTTGCTGCGCGCTGGACAGGGCAGCGGTTTGGCGACAGTGCCTAACGCCGGGGGATTTCGCCAATGACGGTGAACCCCATCGCCTCCAGGTCGGTCCGTCCGCGCACGTGTGGGTCCAGGTAGTCGAACAAGAACGTCAAGCCGATCCCCAGCAGCAAGGCAAGGATCAGACGAATCGGCAGGTCCAGGCGTTCCCGCAGGCCGGGGCTGTTGGCCCCGACGTGGGGACCATCGATCAGGATGGCCTCGATGGGGACAGACCCGGGGGTGGTCGTCAGCAGCGCGCCGTAAAAGCGCAACAGGTCCGATTGAATCGTTTCGCTGATCGCCTGTGTCATGCGCTGCAGTTCGTCCAGGTTGCCCCAGCTGGTGCTCACAGTCAGGATACGGTGCAGTTTGCCGGCCTGGGTGCTGCCCTGGATCGCGCCAGGTGGCACGGCCAACCCACTGCCGGCCAGCCGTTCAGTGACGGCTTCGGCAAACGCGCTGCCTTTGACGATCTCACTCAGGTCATCGATCAAATATTCCGAACCCAGCCAGGTGTAATAGCGGTCGTAGGTGTAATAATCGGCCGTGCGTGGCTCGGGCTGCAGGCCCACGTTGAAGCGCAGGGTTGCCGTATAGTTCGTAGGCGGGGATACCCAGGGGCGCTGGCTAACCAGGCTGAACAAACCAACGAGCAGGACCAGGCCCAGCGGAAGCCACCAACGGCGGCGTATGATGTGCCAGTAGTGTCGAAGTTCCATAGGTGGTTACTCAGCCCCCTCGAGATGGCCTGACGCTGGAACCGAGTTACCGACGGTCAGCGGCAGCCGGGCCGCACGCCGTTCTGCGCGATGACGGTCGAGCTGCTGGGCGACATAATCCTCCAACTCACGGCAGAAGCGCTGTTCGCTGAAACGCAAGGCATGCTGCCGGATCATACGTGAATCCCAAGATGTTGCGGCACAGCGTTCAACCGCGGCAACCAGGGAAGCCGCGGTCTGTTCGTGGAACAGCACCCCGGTGACGCCATCGATGACTGTATCCAGCGATCCACCGCCGGCGAAGGCAACCACGGGGCGGCCGGTCGCCTGGGCCTCGACTGGGGCAATGCCAAAATCCTCCAGGCCGGGAAACACGAACGCGCGGCAGTGCTGAAATAGATCGACCAGCTGATCCCAGGACACCTGGCCAAGGAAAGTGATGTTGGGTCCTGCAGCGGCCTTCAGGCTGGCGGCATCGCGTCCCTCGCCGTACACCACGAGCGGCAGGCCCAGCTCGGTGAACGCCCGTACCGCCAGGTCCAGCCGCTTGTACGGAATCAAGCGCCCCCCGGCCAGAAAATAGTCGCCGGGCGCACGCGTGCTGGGCACGAAGCGGTCCGTGTCGACCGGTGGGTAGATGATCTCGCTCTGGCGCCGGTAGTATTTGATGATACGCTGCTGCACGGTGCGCGAGATGGCTATGAAGTGATCGACACGGTCCGCGGCCTGGCGGTCCCACAGGCGCAGATAACTGATGACAGGCCGCAGGAGGATACCCAGGGCGCGGCCGACACCTTCCTCGCGCTGTGCGTAACTGTCGAAGCTCCAGATGAAGCGGGTGGGCGTCAGGCAGTAGCAGATGTGGCAGGTTTCCGGTCCGGTGAGCACGCCGTGGCAGAAACCGCTCTTGTTGCTCACCACCAGCTCGTAGGCATTGAGGTCGAACTGCTCGAACGCAAGGGGATAGAGCGGTAAGTACCATTGGTGGTGGCGCAGCACCCCAGGCAGGTGCTGCATGAACGAGGTGCGGATATCCCAGCCGGCAAAAGCCGGGCGCTGGGCATTCAGTGCCGGCCAGTACATGCTGGTGTAAATGGGTGCGCTGGGATTCATCCGGGCCAATGATTCCAGGACATTCTCTGCGCCACCGATTTGGTTCAGCCAATCGTGAACTAGGGCAACCGACACAACCGTGATTTCTCGCTGCGGCCAATTTTGACATCCATGCCCGGCGCCGGGTCGAGCACTGAGGGGCATTCTACTCGATATCCGGCGATTGGACAAAGGCACGCGCCGTCCAGCGAAATGACTTGACAGCATATTCGGATTGGGTTAAAGTTATCTGCACACTATAGCAGTCCTTCCGACGGTGTGATCCCGCTTGGGAGCGTCAGAGTTTGTGGTTCGGTTGTCGGGGGGATACGAACCTTCACGAGGCAAGTCTATGCAACCGCACGAGGTCGTTGTCTTGCAGGGTGACCAGACAGGTCAGGAGCTGCTCGATCAGGCACTGTGTGTCATGGATCCGGCGGTCACCGGTGTCCCGACGGCGTTTCGTACCTTCGACTTGAGTCTGGAGAACCGGCGCCGGACACAGAACCAGGTCGTCTACGAAGCGGCGGCGGCCATGCGTGAGACGGGGTTGGGCATCAAAGCTGCCACGATCACCCCCGAGGAACCGGGTGACGTTGGCAGCCCCAACGCCATCCTGCGGCGCGAGATCGATGGCTCCGTCATCATTCGCACGGGACGGCGCATCCCCGGTGTCGCGCCCATCGGCGGCCTGTATGCCCCGATCTCGGTGGTTCGTATGGCCGTCGGTGACGCGTACGATGCGCGCGAGTGGCGCGAACAGACGCCGGACGGTGATGAGCTGGCCTTTCGCACCGAGAGCATCAGCCGGCGCGTCTGTCGTGCGGTGAGTGAGATTGCCTTTCAGCTGGCACGCAAGAACCGGGCCACTGTCTTTGGTGGGCCCAAGTACACGGTCAGTCCCGTGTATGAGGGAATGCTCAAAGAAGAGATGGACGCGGCAGCGGCGCGATACGCCGACGTGCGCTACAACCCCCAGTTGATCGATGCCACCTACGCCCTGCTGCTGACGACCAGCGGCGAGCCGTTGATCATTCCGACCCTCAACCGCGACGGCGACTGCATGTCGGACCTGGTTCTGCAGATGTTCGGCTCGATCGCGGGTGCCGAATCGCTCCTGCTGGCCGTGGACGACCGGTACGAGCCGCGGGTGGTGATGGCGGAAGCCCCTCACGGCACGGCCCCCTCCTTGTACGGCAAAAACGTGGCCAACCCGATGGCCATGATCCTGGCGGCGGCCTCGCTGCTGCGTTTCTTCGGCACGGCGGCAGCCAGTGCCGCAGCGCGTGCCATCGCCGAGGCCACGCTCGAGGCCGTCTACGATGGTCTACGTACCGCCGACCTGCGCGGCACCGCCAGCACGACCGATTTTACGAACGAGGTCATTCGCCGCACACGCACCAAACTTGCGGTGTGGTCGACGTTGGAATAAGCGCCGGCGTATCACGACGGAAGGGGTGCGTCATGGGCAATGCAAATCTGCCAACCGCCAGTAACTCTACCCGGTGGGACACCAATCTCAAACGCATCGTCCTGATTGGTGTGGTCATCGGTGGCATTGTGTTGTTCTATATCAGTCGCTCGGTCATACCCAACCTGGTCATGGCTGCGATCCTGGCCTATCTGATTCATCCGGTCGTCGACCGCCTGGCCCGGCGCCTGCCACGTGGCCTGGCAACCATTCTGGCCTATCTGGCGGTGATCATCACCCTGATCATGACGCCGGTCATCCTGGTCCCGGTCATCGTACAGCAGATTGGCACGATCGACATTCGCTGGAATGACATCTACCTGGACTTGACGCAGTGGGTGGCCAGTTTTCCGGAACGTTACCCTGCCATGAGTCTCTTTGGCCTGGAGATCGACCTGCAGCCCTGGTATGATTACGTCTCGTCGAGCATTGCTCAGATGCAGATTAGCCAGCCTTCCTCCGGTACAGACCTGGTCGCCACGATCACCAGCGCCCTGGGTTCGGCGACGACAGTGTTGGGGATTGCGGGTGGGGTCGCTTCCGGCATCTTCACCGGTCTGTTTGCCCTGCTGCTCACGCTGGTCTATTCGTTTTACATGGTAAAAGATGCGCCGGGTATCCGCCAATGGTTTGACAGCAAGATTCCTGGTCATTACCAGCCCGAATACCAGGAACTGGCCACCCGCGTTGGACTGATCTGGCAGGCCTTTTTTCGTGGCCAGCTCATTTTGAGCCTCGTGGTGGGGTTCACGATTACCATCTCGATGGCCATCATCGGCATGCCGGGTGCTTTTTTGTTGGGTCTGCTGGCCGGTGTATTGGAAATCGTGCCCAACCTGGGCCCCATCCTGGCGATGATACCGGCTCTGTTGGTGGCTCTCTTCCAGGGATCATCGACGCTGCCCGTTTCCAACCCGACGTTCATGCTGATCACGCTGGCGATCTACGTCATCGTGCAGCAGATCGAAAATAACTACTTCGTTCCACGCATTATTGGGCAAAGCGTAAACCTGCACCCGTTGGTGATTCTGGCTGGCGTCATCGTGGGTGCCACCCAGGCGGGCATCTTGGGTGCCTTTTTGGCGGCGCCTGTGCTGGCGTCGGTGCGGGTGATTGGTGGTTATGCCTATGCCAAGATCCTGGATCGCGAACCTTTCCCGCCCCCGCCGCCCAGTGCCGCGCGCCCGCCGCCGCGCTGGCATCGGCTGTTCGCCGGCACGCCAGCGGATGTTCACGAATCCATCCCCTCGACCCTGCCGCCTGGGTCGCCACTTGCGCGGCCGGACGTGCCGGACGTGCTGCCAATCGGATCAGATCCTCCAACTTCGCCGACATCTTAACGACAGGAGCTGCTGACCATGCCACTGCGCAAACCCTTCGATGGAGATTTCCGAATCACCCAGCTCTTTGGCAAGAACCCTCAGAACTACAATCAGTACGGCCTCAAAGGGCATGAGGGCATCGATTACGGGATACCCAACGGCACACCCATTCTCGCCGCCTATGACGGCGTCGTGGCCGAAGCCTCCAGCCAGAAGCAATACGGCAACTATGTGAAGCTCCAGCACGCCTGGGGTGAGACGGTGTATGCCCACCTGGACAAATTCAGCGTCGGTGAAGGGGATCGGGTCAAAGCGGGCGACGTCATTGGCCAATCGGACAACACCGGCAACACCACCGGGGCTCACCTGCACTTCGGCCTGCGCATCAATCCTTATTCACGCGATGATGGCTGGTTTGGTTTCTCGGATCCGCTGCCTTATCTGAACGGCACCAAGGCCTTGCCGGGTGAACCGCCCATCGAAACCGATTGCAGCCGGGTTACGCTGCCCGGTGACAGCAAGCCGTTGGGTTGGTACCGCACGGAGTGGGCCGGGGAGAAAAATGGCCGTGAGCAGCTGGCGCAGCAGTTGGCCACGATCGAAGCCCGTTTCGATACCGAACGTGCGACCTTGCGTGAACAGGCCGATCTCTGGCGTGAACAGGTCTCGGCCCTGGTCATGGAGGTCACCGGCAGCCCGCCCACCGGGGATGCCATTCAGGCGCTGCGGGTCCTGATCCGGCAATTGAAGCAAGGAATCGATCCCACGGACGTCCAAAACTGGGATCACGGTGCCAGGTAGATATCCCACGGCAGGTTGGGATATGCGCAGCTTCTGTGGATAACTCTGGGGAGAAACTGCTTACGTTTGTCAGTTTTGTGGATAAGTGCCAAAAATATCCCAACCCTGGCTCCGGGTGGTTCACCTATATCTGCGCGGTCCCAGACGCAAAACCACAACATCTAGTGTCGGTCGTCGGGGCAGGGCCAGATGGACAGGACAGACTCCCGCGGCTGCCCCCAGCTTTTTCCCCACGCTTATGCACAGCGCAAAACCCATATGTAGGGGGCGTCGCGGGTGCCGGACACAAGCGCTTGTGGTTGCATGCGGCGAAACTGGGTGTTATCCACTTTTCCCCAGCCCCTACTACTACGACTACTATACTAATCATATATCTTATGACTTGGATATGTACTTCTTGCCATCAGAGCGCCCTGGCTGCGCTGCAATCCAGAAGAACGGCACAGCCCGCATGGGCCAGTGCGGACTGCGCTTTATCCTTTGCTGAGTGCTTCAGGCGGCTTTGCGCCAGGTAGATGGGTGCTGCCCCGGTGCCTCCTTTGTCAAATGGGTGCCGTTGTGACTGGCACTTGACCGGCTGATTTCCCGAATGTCGATTGCATGTTCCTGGCCGTTGTTCTGTATCAGTTTCGGTTCGCTGGTGCGCACTGCATCGATTTGGTGGAGTGCAGCCTGGATGTCCTCTATCTGTGTGACGAGCAGATCATCACGAGCCTGCATCGTCGTTGCGATCTGTTCGACGGCTCTCTGTACACTGATGATCAGTTCAGATAGCGCGCAGATCTGATTTTGCTGGGTTGTCATTTGCTGGCCAAGCTGCTCGGTTGTGGCGTGGTCGCGTTCGAGAATCTGCCGATACGCACGCATGCGCGAGGCGGTGTGGCCATTAGCGGAGGGTGGCTGCTCGGCAGGGCGGGCCGTGGCGGGACGTGACCGCAAACCGGACGGAGTGCTTGCTTCCAGTGTCCGGTGGGGGTTGGCTGGTTGTCGAGCCTGATGTTCGCCACTGGCTGACTCGGCGGGTACGTGACCCACTGCAATGCTGCCCGTTGTGCGTGAAGCGGCGTAGGCTGCAGCTATGACAGCCGCCGCGACCGTCAGGGCAAGGATGCCGTAGGGTATGGACTCTTTGATGCCCGAATTCAACTCGAAGTCTCGTTTCTGCTGTGCGAGCTCCTGCGCCTGGCGATCAAGCTCCAGTTGCGCCAGGGCCGGTGCGTTGGCGATTGCCGCGTTGATCTCCGCCTGACTGGCCGCCAGTTCTTGGGCATATTTGCCCCTGAGATACTCGACTTCGGCGTTGATGCGGTTTGCCACGGCCTGTTGTTGTGGTCCGTAAGTCCCGGCGGCCCCCACCGTAAGGATCGCGGTGCCAAGCACGACGAAGATCAAGAATCCGACAATCGGACCGAAGCTGTAGTTGTTTTGCATCGACCGTTGCTCCTTTCTGAATGAGTTACCTGCACGGCTGACACGAGGATAACACAATTCAGGTATGCACGACATAACATCATCATGGCATACCAGTTACAGCCGTGTGGCATTTGTGACAAAGTGGATAAGAATGCGCTCGCCGACGTGCGTCCGCAAGGTGGGAAATGTGTGGGGCGTCTTGTCTAAACTGCGATGACTGTCACTCAGGTCGGCTTCATGGACGGGAGGGCATCGTGCAGCAGCCGCAGCCCTTCCAGGCGCAGAATCTTGGGGAAGATGGCTTGATAGACCTGGCAGTAGGGTGACTGCACGTCCCAGCGTCCCGTGGCACGATAAGTCAGCAGTGGGCAGCCGCCGGCGCACCAGTGGCGCCAGGTGCAGCTCTGGCAGCTGGTCTTTTCGCTGACCGGTCCGTTGCGCCAGCCCGTGGGGCGTGCACGCAGCGCAAGCAGTGGATCAGCGGCTGTGATATCGGTGACGGGGTGTGCCAGCTCCATGTGGCAGCGTGCGACGTGGCCGTTGTGATCGATGACCAGGTAATTTTGCCCTGCGCCACAGGGCCGATCGTGCACCGCATCGAGCTGTGCCAGGTCGGCCAGGCAATCTAACAGGCTGAAGGGCGGCAGGTTAGCTTCGATGACGGCGAAGGCCGCGTACAGCGCTGCGATAACCTGGTCGTTGCGCAGGGTGAGGTCGCTGGGACTGGTCACACAGTCGTTGGCTCGGTAGAAGTTCAGCGTGAACGGCAGCTGCCGCTGGAGGAGCCAATCCACAGTTTCGGGCAGGGTGGCCAGGTTGTTGTCGGTGATGGTCACCGAGATTGTCGGCGTGACACCGGCGCTGGCCAGGCGGTCGAGTGTACGAACCACGTGGCTGAAAGAGCCATGGCCGCTGGCAAAGGGTCGCTGGTCGTCGTGTGCAGCGCCAATACCGTCGAGCGAGATCATCAGGCGCAGGTCGTGGGCCTGCAGGGCCGCGATCATGCGCTGGCTCCAGGCGACGCCGTTACTGAGCACGACGCTGTCGAGGGTCAGATCATGCCGGGCGGCCTGCTGGCGGGCATAGTCGTGCAGGGCCAGAACGTGGCCAAAATCGAGTGTGGCCTCACCGCCGGCGTATTTGATTTTGACCCGTTGGAAGTGATTGTTTTGTGCGGTGCGCAGGATGGCATCGACGGCCTGGCGTCCGGTTTCGGCCGCCATCCGGTCGGCGGTTTTGTTGACGTAGCAGTAGGTGCAGCGCAGGTTACAGGCGTTGGTCACGTGTAACCAGGCGGTGAGGGTGGTGTCTGGCGCGGGGAGGGCCGGCGTCGTGTCGGGCACGCGCAGCAGCCCCAGGTCGACCAGGCGGTGGGCGGTGGCCGGGCCGTGAGCTGGTGCGCCGGCGTGCCGGATGCCGTCGGACAGGGTACGCGGTTGTGCGAAGGCGGCCAGGATGTCGAGCACCGGCGGCGTGACCACGGCCAGGCTGTGGGTGGCGGCCGGGTTGCAGAGCAGGGTCCAGTTGGTGTGCAGGGGTTGCTGGAACAGTGCCTGGGCCTGGTAGTGGCGGTCGGCACGGGGCCCTGACGGTTGCACAGGCAGCGTATGGGTGTACAAGTCCGGCGTGCTGCAGGCGCAGTCCTTTTCCAGTTCTGGACCAGGAGAGAACCCCAGGGAACTATCGTAGGGTGAGAGTATGATGGCCGCAGTGTCTGGAAGCTGCATGATGATCTCCTTAAGGATCACAGAAAACGTGACAGGAACACTTCATCGGTATACGTCGTGCCGGTTTTGAACTGGCGCCGGCGGCGACCTTCCTCGACGAAGCCAAGACGTTCGAATAGGGTCAGCGCGGCAGCATTGCTGGCGAAGGCGCTCAACGTGACCTTCTCGAACCCCTTCTGCGTCGCCCAATCGAGCATCGTGGTCATCAGTTGCGTGCCAATACCGCGTCGCCGCAAACCAGCGGCGACGAAGATCCCCAAATCGGTAACGTGATGGCACAAAAAATCTGTGGGGGTCGGGAACAAACGTCCGGCACCGGCAAAACAACCGTCGTGCTCCGCAACCACCAGGAGGTGGTCGGGCACTGTTTCGGGGTGGTGCAGCACCGTTTCCCAGGCCGGTGTTGGAACGTACCGCGTCGTTTCAAAGGCGCCGCCCTCGGCGCAGACGGCATCGATGCCGGCCACGATGGTTGGGGCATCGGCTGGCAGGGCGTGACGAATGGAACAACAGGCTACGGCACCCGCGTGAATGTTAGAGATCACTGACCGATGATGTCCTCAATCGCTTCACGCACGGCGGGTAGGTCGATGTTCGGGTATTGGTGATTGAAAGCACTGATTTGCTTTTTTGCCCATTCCGGTGACACCTGGAACAATTTGAGAAAGCGTCCCAAATACGCAAAAGTGCGATCGAGGTCAGGCGATGTCCGCCAGTAGTGCTGGAAATAGGCTGCCGCCGTGATGAGCTCTTGGGTAGCCAGTCCCATGCGCAGGTCTTTTTCAGAATCAGGAACGAGCTCATACTCAACGTCACGAAAAGCCCACACCCCGCGCCACAAATGGCTTTTGCCCAGGTGCAGCAAATGGGCAACACCGCGTTGGCCCGGTCCGGCAAATCCAGTGCCAGGAATAAGACGAGAACTCTCCGGGGCCAATTCAGTGCGCACAGCCATCAACAACTTCTCGCCTTCGACGCGATTTGTCGATGCGTTCGTGTGTTGACCGATCGATGCAAACAAGAAACTCCGGTCTCCGTAGACTTGTGCCAGGTCGATGTGGGAATCGATACGCTGCAGCGGGAGAGCGTGTTCTCGTGCAATTCTATCAGCGTTGAGTTGGTGAACAATCGACTCCTGGTAAAAGCGCAAAGCCATCTGTTTCTGGTTTTCATCGATTGTTTCATCCGATGTCGCATACAGCCATCCCCGATCGCCGTACACGCTGCCTAGCTCATTGTACGCTTCCCACAGACGGCTCGGTTCGATGACGTCATTTTCGAAAATAGCCACTGCACGGCGGAGTAAATTGGCGCTCTCTTCATAGAATGTTTTGGCCTGCGCAGCTGTGCAGACTTGAAGTTTCCAATGTTCACCTTGCTGGCGCAATGCGTACGCCAGACCTAACAAAGACAGGCCTTCGACGCGAGGTGAGTTCAATGACTGGGAGATGCGCAACGCTTCTCGACTTCTTTCGGCGCCCCAGTCTGGGTGCCCGTCGCGCGTGTTGATCAGTCCGAGCGTGCTGTAACCCAAAGCGACGTCCTCTTGGTTACCCAGATCCCTTTGGATTTGAATGGCATCCTCGACATTGGTCCTGGCTTGTCGGCTGAGACCCAACAGGCTGAGAAGATAGGCGAGATTGGTCTGCGTTGTGGCTCGCTCCGCTTGGGCCGATTGTGGGTATTGGCCCAATGCGCGCTGATATTCTTCTCGCGCCTGGGCGTGAAACCCGTGGGTGCGGTTTAGATACCCCAGGAGATTGTAGGAAGCGCCAAGGCGCAACAAGCGGCGCTCGGATGGAAACCTATCCGTTACCGGCATGTTTTTCAGGAGATCGATGGCATGACGCAGAACTCTTTCGGTACCAGCAAAGGGCACCGCCAGATACACCAACTTTTCGCCATAATCCACCAGAACCTCTGCCCAGAAAAGAGTGTAGACATTACCATAGAGGCGGCGCGCTTCTTCGATGTCAAAAGGTAATCGCCGATCGCTGGTTCCGCTTCGAATGACAACAAGTCCTGGGTAAGGTGATGGACCAAACTGTAGAATTTGTGCCAATTCCTCTGCGACTCGCTGAAGGTCAGATGCCTGTGCGGGAAGCTCGTAGGTCCGATTGAAGTGCCATCGATTGGCATATGCATGCCGCAAGATCAGCGGCATCACCGATCCCGGAATGCTGCGTATGTCAGTCACATTCTCATCTTCGAGAAGCTGGATGGCTGTGTCCAGCACCCTCTTTGTTTTTTCGTAAGGTGCTTCAAGCTGTAGGAGTGCTTCACCGTAGAATGTCAGCAGCCGCGCCCAAAAGGATGGACCGGCACTGGACAGGATGCGACGGGCATCAGCTGCATCTTGAGCAGACAGCTCATACGGGACTGTCTCTTGCCTGGCACGCAATGCAGGATAGGGGTCGGGGCCGTGTGCCAGGAGAATCTCAGATACCTCTGCCGCTCGCTGCGTCTCGCCGCGTGATAAATGCCGCTGAACCCAGCGCACGGCACTGTCGCAGTCAAGAACCGTTCTCGGCACACCGCGGTTGTCGGCTATCGTCTCGTTGTGCTTATTGTCATAGAAGCGCAGGATTTCGTCGCGCAGCCGCATGTCATGGCCAAACTCATACCCTTCGATAGCTACTTGGTCAAACCCCGCATAGGCTGCGTAACCGAGCGCTGGGTCATCAAGCAGCCGATAATGAACCTGTAATACTTGCAGCGTTTCTTGATCGACATGAGGATCAGAATGCGAAGGCTCGCTGATGAGGTTTTCGTAGTATCCTGCAATCTTCTGATAGAAGGTGCGAAATCGACTATGCTGCGGCTGTGCAATGCTCGTATCCAACAGGTCGTACATTTCGTCGTGCAGAAATACCATCTCGGTGTGAGGGCGCGTTTTGACAAAACTATGCTTTTTTGCCAGGTTCAAACGCTGTTGGCACTCCTCAAGGGTCCACTCTGGCCGCAGCACATTCAGCAAAGCAGCATTCAATCCATGACGCGTCGCCGCCAGGTAATCCAGCATGATACGTAAGGGTACGTCAGGACTGATCCTGGTCAGCCGTCCAATGATTGCTGCCTGTATCGTCTCGTCCCATCGTGCGCCAACCGCAGTCACTGGTGTCAGGTCCTCACCGGCAGCCAACAAGTCTATGAACAAACCCAGGCGGATTGGACGTCCGCCGAGGCTTCGGCAGATAGCCATTCGATCTTCTGGTTCAATTCCCTGAATCATAGCCACGGCATTTTGTAGATCGTCTTTGTACGTGCCCGGGGGATGCTGGGTCCACATATTTCGAATCAACTCGGCAACCGCATCAAAGTAACGAACACCGTCCTCTTCCGCAAACTCACCCAACTCGAACCAGTGGACATGGGATGGATCCAGGCCAGCGAGGGCCTTTTTGATGTCATTCCATAATTGACGGCGCGGATCGTGTGGTACTTCCTGGCGAGGACCACGACCGGCCAACAAGATCACGCTGTTGTGCAGCTGTGGTAGTGTAGTGGTCAACCACGCCTTGACTTCGACCGGCACGTTTTCTATCTGACACAGGCGTTGAATGATGTCACTCTCGAACTGGACCAACTCGGCCGTATCCAACACGAGAAGAACCGGGTACTTTGCGGTCAGGTTGTTGTAACATGCAACAAAAACCGGGCGCAGTTGTGACCGGGCGTTTTCAATCCTCTGGATGTCGTTTGTATTCGATCTTAATGTATCGAAATCACGTCGTAGAGATTCGTAGGCCTGGAAGGAGTCCTGGATCAACTCAATGACAGCCGGGTCCACGCCGGCACACAGACCTTCAATGACTGCGCGCTCGATCCCCGAATTGCTGTGGATGTCGCTGTGGTACAGGTCGATGATATCGGTGGTCAGCATCTTCTGTTGCTGCGCCTGCTTCACCGCCTCGCGCAGCAACCGCGTTTTGCCCACTCCCCCGGGA
>CAZXQZ010000003.1:6701-50244 GCA_964642445.1 uncultured Anaerolineae bacterium | reverse complement strand
AAGCGCACCATGCGCGGCATCCGGCAGAACCTGTTCTGGGCCTTTTTCTACAACATCATCCTGATTCCAGTCGCGGCGGGGGTGTTCTACCCGGCGTTTGGCATTCGCCTGCACCCCGTACTGGCGGCGGGCGCCATGGCCTTCAGCAGCGTGTTCGTGGTGAGCAATTCGCTGCGCCTGCGACGGTTCGAGTAGATTTTGGATTGGCTGGCTGTGTCCAGGGGTGATGTTGTGACATTTGCCGTTGACATCTCGCAGGGAGTTTGTTATAATACCGCTGTCCTGACGACCTCATGCCATAGACTCACTGGTCATGGCACAGAAAGGTGAATTCACATGGCCGAAACGACGGCAATTCCACGTATACCGGTCGATGCCAAACCGGCGAATAAGAAGTGGAAATTTATCGTGGGCGGTTTGGCGATCGTGGCTGTCATTGCTTACCTGATTGTGTCTTCGGTTGGCAGTGCCGGCGCCTATTATAAAGAAGTCAACGAAGTTACCAGCCAACAGGCCACCCTTGCGGGCAAAAAACTGCGCGTGAGCGGGCTGGTCGATACCAAGTCGATCAGCTGGGATGCGCAGGAGTTTGATCTGTCTTTCACGATCATGGACCAGAACAACAGCGGCGATACGCTGCGCATTCACTTTCACGGTGTGCAGCCCGACAATATGAATCGTGAAGGGTCGATTGCCATCGTCGAGGGTCGTCTCGGTTCGGACGGTGTCTTAGAAGCCGACACCTTGCTCCTGAAGTGCCCGTCGCGTTACGAAGAGGCACCGCAGGAAGTCAAGAGCATGAGCTAGAGGCGGTTGGCGCAATTGAAGACAACTCGTGTCCGCGCCGTGTTGCAGGGTGCGCGGCCGCGTTTGGCCGCGCAATCAAAGGTGCGGCTGCACATGCGGCTGCTGCCCCTCACGGTCTGCTCAGCACTGCTCGTGCTATTGGCATTTGCACTGACCTTTGTTATCCCCCAAACCGCGGCCCAGGCTGCGCCGTTTTCCCAGGATGCCCCGCAGAATTTGCCCGACCCGCGCGTGGGGTTGGCCATCTACAGCCAGAAATGTGCCGCATGTCACGGCGACAGCGGCATGGGCAACGGCGCACAGGCCGCACAGCTGCAGTTTCCGCCGACCCAGTTTGCCGACGCACTGACGATGCGCGAACTGGCCCCCAGCACGATGTTCAGCGTCACCAAACTGGGACGCATCGAGCGAATGATGCCGCCGTTTGGCGGCAGCACCAGTGACGCCGATGTTTGGAACGTGATCGCGTTTGCCTGGTCGCTGCACGTGGCGCCCGAAGACCTGGACACCGGTGAGGACCTCTACCAGGCCAACTGCGCAGCCTGCCATGGCGACACCGGCCGCGGTGATGGCCCACAGGCCACGGCTGACGTGCTCGATTTGACCAGCCGCGAGGTGACAGCCGCACAGAGCCAGCGTGCCTGGTTCGACGCATTGGACGCCACCCGTGAGACGTCGCATGCCAGCGCAGCTGCCTTGTCCGATGAGGAACGTTGGGCGGTGCTCGACTACGTGCGGTCGTTCACGCTGCCACCCCTCGCGGCGCGCACGTTCGAACCGGGTGCCGGTGTGATTTCTGGCCAGGTCGTCAACGGCACGGCGGGTCAGGCCGCGCCGGCCGGACTGCCGGTCGTGCTGCGGGTGTTCGACGAGTTCTTCCTGGCACGGGAGATCACCGTGACCACCTCCGCCACGGGTACGTTCGCCTTCGAGAATTTGAATACCGACCCGAGTTGGGTCTACGTGGCTGGCCTGGACTATGGGGGTGTCCCCTACAGCACCGACATCATGACCCTGACGGCCACCACACCGGTGCGTGATGCCTCGGTCATGGTGTACGAAACCGGACGCGATGCCAGTGCTATCGCTGTGGAGCGCATGCACTGGTTCGTCGAGTTCGATCAGGACCAGCTGCTGGTTGCCGAGCTCTACTTCTGGAGCAACGATGGGGACACCGTGTACGTGGGGACGGCGCCTGATGCTGTTTTGACCTACACCTTGCCGGCGGGCATTCAGAACCTCAGCATCGATGGGGCGGAGATCGGCGGTCGTTTTCAGGCCACGGAGAATGGCCTGGTCGATACCCTGCCGCTGCCGCCTGGCCAGGGGTCACGGCAGATGCTGCTGCGTTATACGATTCCTTACCAGCCCGGTACCAGTCTCAACGTGACGCGGACGCTGCCGGTACCGGTACGCAATCTGAACGTGCTGGCGGCCGACGTGGGCGAGGCGATGCAGGCCCCAGGCCTGCAAACCAACCCGCCGCGCCAGGTCGAAGGCACCAGCTACTTCAACTACAGCGGCACGGACCTGGCGGCGGGCCAACCGGTGGCCCTGGCGTTCAGTAATCTGCCGGCCCTGGTCGAGACCACGACGTCGGCGGAGGCTGGGGTGGCCGCGAACACACCGTGGCTGGGGATTGGCCTGGCTGCGGCGGGCGGCCTGGTCCTGCTGGGGGTGGTGGTCTTTGCCCTGCGCCGCCGGCCGGACGGGGATGCCGACGGCGAAGTCATCCTGGAAGAGGAGCTCATGACGGCCGATGAGCTGCAGCGCCAGCGCCGGCGTCTTTTGTTGGCCATCGCCCAACTGGACGACACGTACGCCGCGGGCGGTGTGGCCGCAGAACCGTACCAGTCCAGGCGTGCCGAACTGAAGGCGGAGCTGCTGACCGTGACTGAGGCGTTGCAGGAACTTGACGAGCTGGCACCATGAGCACGACCGTGCCGATGATCGAGGTGCGCAACGTCTTCAAGGCTTTTGGGCCGCACCAGGTGCTGCGCGGGGTGAGCCTGACCCTGGATGAAGGCGAGTCGGTGGCACTGTTCGGACCCAACGGGGCCGGCAAGACCACCCTGATGCGCATCATCGCCACGCTGACACGGGCAACCGCCGGCGAAGTCAGGATTGGCGGGATTGATGCACGCAAGGCGGGGGACACCATCCGCCGCTACATCGGTGTTGTGACCCATGCGCCGCTGCTGTACGATTCGCTGTCGGCACTGGAGAACCTGGGTTTTTACGCCGCCATGTACGACGTGCCCGAGCGTAAGGCCCGCATCGAATTAGTGCTGCGCCGGGTCGACCTGTGGCGGCGGCGCCTGGAGCCGGTGCGTACCTACTCGCGGGGGATGGTTCAGCGCCTGGCGATTGCGCGTGCGCTGCTGCACAACCCGCCCATCCTGCTGCTCGATGAACCGGATACCGGGTTGGACCAGGCCGCGGCCGAGATGCTGCGCCAGGTGCTGGCCGATGTCGGTGCCGAAGGCCGCACAGTGTTGTTGACTACGCACAACCTGGAGCGTGGCCTGGCCTGGGCGGATCGTGTCTTGATTCTGAACGATGGCAAGGTTCGTTACCAGGGGCCCGCTGCCGGGCTGAGCCTGGCCGAGCTGCATGACGTGTACCGCCAGCACGTGAGCACCTGATCGGCCATGGGGTTCTTACGCAAAGTCCTGGCAGTCCTGGGCAAAGACATTCGTGCCGAGATACGCACCAAAGATATCTTCAGCGCGATGTTCGTATTTGCGCTGTTGTCGGTGATCATCTTTCAGTTTGCCTTTGATTTGCGTGTCGACAACGTGCGCCAGGTGGTGCCCGGCGTGCTGTGGGTGTCGATCACATTTGCTGGCATCCTGGGCTTGAACCGCTCGTTCGTATTGGAGAAGGACAAGGGCAGCCTGGAAGGTCTGCTGCTGACACCGGTCGATCGAGGGGCGATCTACCTGGGCAAGATGTTGGCCAACCTGGTCTTCATCGTCGTGGTCGAGCTGTTCATCATCCCGCTGAGCAGCGTCTTTTTCAACGTGCCACTGTGGCTACCCCCGATTCTGCTGGCGGTGGTGTTGGGCACCTTTGGCTTTGCCGCCGTGGGTACTGTCTTCAGCGCCATGTCAGTCAATACGCGGGCGCGCGAGGTGCTGCTGCCCATCCTGCTGCTGCCGGTCATCGTGCCGGTACTGATTGCGGGCGTGCGGATCACCGGTGGCATCCTGGATGGTGAGACCCTGGGTGAGCTCAGTAACTGGCTGCAGCTGTTGATCGTGTTCGATATTCTGTACCTGGCGGCCTCGTTCCTCACGTTCGATTTTGTCGTCGAAGAGTGATGGCGGAACCCCCAGGATCAATCTATGGAGGTGCGCGTATGGCACAGCAACGTAATTGGCCGCTGACCCTCTTGAGTGTGGTGACAGGCGTGGCCCTGGTTGTGTTTTTGTACCTGGCGCTGCTTTGGGCACCCGATGCAGCCAATTTGCAGGGCGCCGAGCGTGCGGCACAGCGCATTTTCTACATTCACATGGGCAACAACGCCGCCGCGGCCCTGGCCTTTCTGACGACCTTTGTTGCCGGCATTCTGTACCTGATCACCCGGCGCAAGATCTGGGACAGCATTGGCGTCTCGGGTGTCGAAATCGGGCTCATCTTTGCCACCGGCACCCTGGTGACCGGCTCGATCTGGGCCAAACCGACGTGGAATACGTATTGGACGTGGGACCCACGCCTGACGACCTCGGCCATCGTGTGGCTGCTGTATGTGGCATACCTGATGCTGCGTGGCGCCGTCGAGAACCCTGAACAGCGGGCCCGTTTTGCCGCCGTGTACGGCATCCTGGCATTTATCGGCGTGCCCATGACCTATTTTTCGATCCGGTGGTGGCGCACGATCCATCCGGTGGTGTTGGGTGGTGCCGAAAATGCCGATGCCCAGGGCGGATTTGCCCTCGGCGCCAACATTCGGCTGACCATGATTGCCGGCATGATCGTATTCAGCCTGCTCTACGTGACCCTGATGATCTATCGTGTACGGCTGGAAAACCTGCGCGACAGAGTCGTCGAACGGCGCCAGCAGTTGGCCAGCAGTTGAGGTATAAGATGGCCTATTTGATTGCAGCGTATCTGGTCGCCCTGGGTTTGATCCTGGGCTTTGTGATCAGCATGGTATATCGCCGCCGCAAGGCCCTGCAGGAGCTGGCTGCGCTCGATGCCGCCGACGATGGGGATACCGTGCCGATTGCGGCCGGCCAGTAGGGCGATCGGCTGTAGTGTAGCCGCAGTTACAGCGGCTTACTTGTGTGGTCGGCATAATGGACGGCATAACGGAGCATGACCGTGGGCACGTCACGCAGCGTGACCTGCGTGCTGCCGGCGCAGCGTGCACCGGCGTGAGCCCGGTCGGAGGTTTGGATCAGGCATGGAGTTAGGTTTCGTACCGGCGTTCATCGCTGGTCTCATATCTTTTGCGTCACCGTGTGTGCTGCCGCTGGTGCCAGCATACATCGGTTACCTGGGTGGCACGGCGGTCACCACCGCCGGAACAACCCAGCGCAGCCAATATACGACGTTGATCCATGCCTTCTTTTTTGTCATGGGTTTTACGGCGATTTTTGTGGCGTTGGGGGCGACGGCCAGTGCCCTCGGACAGCTGCTGAACCAGTATATTTACACCATTCAGCAAATTGGCGGCGTGATCGTCATCGTGATGGGTCTGCACATGATGGGCCTGTTCCGCGTCGTCGAGCGCCGCATCGAGGCCAGCCCAGGCGCACAGGACAGCTTCTTGGGCAGAGTGGTGCTGGCACCGATCCGTTGGCTCAACGGTCTGTTGTACAGCGACAAGCGCATGCAGGTGCAGTCCACACCCGGCATGGGATACCTGTCCTCTTTCCTGGTCGGCATCTTTTTTGCCGCAGGGTGGACACCGTGTGTGGGCCCTATTCTGAGCACGATCCTCTTCATGGCCGCCGGCACCCAGACAGTAACGCAGGGAATTGTGCTGCTCCTCGCCTATTCCCTGGGCCTCGGTATTCCGTTCCTGGTCACCGGCCTGCTGCTGGAGACGGCGACACCGCTGCTGCGGCGGGCCAATCGTTATCTGCCGTATATTTCGTTTTTCAGCGGACTGTTTTTGATCTACATCGGTATTCTGCTGTTCACCGGCCAGCTCGGTGTTCTGGCTGCTCGTTTGCAGCAGTGGGTGCCGTGGTTGACGGAGTTTGCGACGCGTAATGGTTAAGATGTCTGGGGCGCGCGCGGTCGCGCCGATGTTGGTGGCACTGGTCCTGCTCAGCGCCTGTGGCAGCACACCGCCGGCCGTCACTGGTGGCGGTACTCTGCCAACCATCGAAACGCCGGGTGCTGCCATTGCCGAGGCCAGTGTACCGGCGTCCACCGATGCCCTGGCGGTCGGGTCGCCGGCACCTGATTTTGTGCTGGCGTACGCCGACGGCAACCAGGTCAAGTTGAGCGATTTGCGCGGCCGTCCGGTCATTCTCAACTTCTGGGCGACCTGGTGCGGGCCGTGCCGTGTCGAAATGCCCGACCTGGTTCGTACCTATCAAGAACATGCTGAAGAGGGGCTGGTGGTGATCGGTGTCAACTTCCAGGAGGGTGCCGAGGAGATCAAAACATTCGCCGAGGAGTTCGATATCACGTTTCCCCTGGCCGCCGATGCTGGTGATGTCGCACGGGCTTACCAGGTGCGGGTGATGCCCAGCTCCTACTTCATCGACAAAGAGGGGAAGGTTAGCACCCGCTGGTTGGGCGTGCTGACACCGCCGGTGATCGAAAAAAACCTGGCGGCGATCGATGGATCATGAGCACGATCACTTTTTATCATAAGGATGGCTGTCATTTGTGTGAAAAGACGCGCCAGCAGCTGCAGCAGCTGGAAGCCGAAATGGACTTGAGGGTGGATGAGGTCGATATCACGCAGGATGCCGAGCTTTATGCCCGCTACCGCTATCTGATTCCGGTCATCGATACCCGGCAAGGGAAGATTTTTACGGCACCCATCGACATGGGCGCCGTGCGGGAGGTGCTGCGTGGACGGTACTCCTAGCCTGGTTGGGCGTACACCCCCGCCGCCGGACCGCATCAGCCGCACGATCGATCGTTTAGTGCACTGGGTGGCCCGGCATTGGCTGGCGATTTTTTCGGTGGCCCTGTTTTTGTACATCGCCGTGCCAACCAGCGCCGCGGTACTGATGCAGGTGGGTGCCACCGGTCCGGCGCGCGTGATCTATGCCCTGTACCGCGGGCTGTGCCACGAACTGCCGGAACGGTCCTACTTCTTGTTTGGCCCGCAGGCGACGTATTCCCTGGAAGAACTGCAAGCCGCCAACGTGCTGCCGGGCGAATCGATCGCCCAGCGCCCGCAGTACATTGGTGACCACGATCACGGCTACAAGATTGCGTTGTGCCAGCGCGACCTGGCCATCTATGGCAGTATGCTGGTTGCCGGGCTGGTCTACGGCGTCGTGCGCCGCCGTAGACCGATTGCCCCGCTCAAACTGGCCATTTTTGCCCTTTTCCTGATACCCATCGCCGTCGACGGTTTGAGCCAACTGCCCGGCTGGCGGGAAAGCAACTGGGTGCTGCGCACCCTGACCGGCACGCTGTTTGGCATTGGCGTCATATTGCTGGCGTACCCCCACGTACAGGCGGCGATGAACGATGTCCTGGTAACCCAGCCGGTCGATCCTCCGCAGCCTGGGTCCTGAAGACTGTGCGCGTTTCCCCAAAGCGCCTGCCAAATTGGACAAGATCGCGTCCATCTACTATACTTACCCGGCTATTCTGAAAACGGTTTTTGGTGTACTCGGAGGAAAGAAGTCGTGGCAAATCATCCATCTGCTTTGAAGCGGATTCGCCGTAACGAGCGGGCACGCACCCGCAATCGCCTGGTCATTACATCGACGCGCACGTACACGAAGAATGCACGCACCGCCATGAGCGGCAGCAGTGCCGAAGAGGCCCAGGCAGCACTGCGTGAGGCGATCAGCGCGCTCGACAAGGCTGCGGCCAAGGGTGTCATTCACCCCAACAGCGCTGCCCGCCGCAAGTCGCGCCTGATGAGCCAGTACAATAAGACGTACCAGAAGACAGCCTGACCGGCTGGCAGTGGACACGACCACCATAAAACCCGCGGCCCAAGGGCCGGCGGGTTTTTTCGTTGGCTGGATCGAAATTACAGCGATGCAGGGCACCAGACCGGTATGGGGGCTGCGGATGGCCTGGTTAGACGTTGAGACGGTAGCCGTGCCCGCGCAGCGTCTCTAACAAGGGTGGCAGTGCGTCGACCTTCTTCAACATCGCCCGCAGCCAGTGAATGTGCACGTCCAGGGTGCGTGTGTCACCCAAATAATCGGTGTCCCACACGACTTCCATCAGCGTTTTGCGGCTAATGATCTCGTTGGGATGCCGCATAAACAGGGTTAGCAGGTCACACTGTTTGGGAGTGAGGCGGAACTCACTGTCGCGCACCCAGAGCCGCCGGCTGACCGGATCGAGTTTGAGGGGTGGAATCAGGAGATAGTGGTCACCGCGACGCTGTTGGATGCGGCCCATGCTGGACATCAGGTCGGAGAATATCAGCGGTTCCAGCAGGACATCGTCCACGAACGGCGCCAATTCCCAGGTTGCTGCCGTGACCAGGCCGATCAGACCTGCCTGTGGAGCCAGCTGGCGCAGCCGCTCGACGAAGCGGCGGGTGACGACGCGGTCGGAATGGCAGCTCAGGAGCACAAAATCGGGTGTTGCCCGCGCCACTTCGTTGAGCACTTTCTGCTGGGTACTGGCACGGATGACCGTGATCTCGCGCGCGGTCACACGTTTCCAGATCCCATTTTGTAGCTCATGTCGTTTGGCGACAACGAGTAGCAGGGTGTTCATTGTGGGCGGAGCCTCCGGGCGACAGCGACTACCCCGATTATACTCGATGATCGATATCATCACAATCTGACTGCCTGTTGTGCTCAGGCATCGTAAAAGAATAACGTCCGGCATCATGGCTTGAATTCCCGGCAAATCACGGGAGGTGATTCTTTTACGAGCCCTCAATCCGCGCCGGCATCAGCTTGCACCATCCTGTTCCCAGGGGTATAATGGCTCCTATGATCGATAGCCTGGCACCGGCGCACACGACCGCACGCGCGACCTTCGTCGTCATTCCCACTTATAATGAAGCCAGCAACTTGCCCCGTTTGGTCTCGGAGTTGTTTGCGCTGCCCATTGCCGACCTTCACATCGTGATCGTCGATGACAACTCGCCCGATCGCACGGGTGAGGTGGCTGAACGCCTGCGCCAGGTATACCCACGACACCTGCACGTCATTCACCGACCCGAAAAGTCGGGCCTGGGGTCTGCCTATCGCGATGGGTTTGCCTATGCACTGGAGCAGGGGGCCGAGCGCATCGTGCAGATGGATGCCGATTTTTCACATTCGCCGGCCTACCTGCCAGAGTTCGTGCGCCATCTCGGCGAGTATGATGTGGTGGTCGGCTCACGCTACGTCCCTGGCGGGCAGCTGGATGAGCGGTGGAGCTGGTGGCGTCATCTCCTCAGCTGGTGGGCGAATTCGGTCTATACGCGTCTCATCCTGCAGCTGCCGGTGCATGATGCCACCGCGGGCTTCAAATGCTGGACCAGTGCCTGCCTGCGTAGCGTCCTGGCATATCCGGTGCACAGCAATGGTTATATTTTCCAGGTCGAAATGGCTTACCTGGCGCACCGACTGGGTTACCGGGCGTTGGAGCTGCCGATCTATTTCGAGGATCGCCGCATCGGCCGCTCCAAGATGTCCAACAGCATCAAGTTCGAAGCGACGTGGCGCACGTGGGACCTGCGCTGGCGCTACCGGCACGTTCATCCTACCACACGGCTGCCCGCCGATTCTTCGGAAGCCCATGCTACCTCGGCCAGTGTGTCTGGCCAGGTTCTCGACCAGCCCTGAACGATAGCCTGGAGCCAGCCATGTCGGCACCGCGCGCGCGGGATGGCCTGGCCATCCTCCTTCTCGTAATTCTTCCCCTCTTGTGGTTTGCGCCTGTGCTCGTGGGCGGCTATACGCTGCTGCCCGCCGACAATCTCTACGCGTTCGAGCCATGGCGTACGTTTGCCCCCAATCAGGGGGTGCAGGTCGCGCACAACGAACTGCTGAGTGACCTGGTCCTGGAGAACCTGGTCTGGAAAGAATTCGCCCGATCGTCGATCAGCCAGGGTGAGATTCCACTGTGGAACCCCTATTTGTTCAGTGGTGTGCCCTTCCTGGCTGCGGGGCAGCATTCGGCCCTCTATCCGTTCAGTCTGTTGTTTCTGATCATGCCGCTCAGCCAGGCCTATGGTTGGTTCACCGCCGTGCAGTTGGCCCTGGCCGGCGTGAACATGTTCGTGCTGCTGCGGGTGCTGGGCCGTTCACGCGCGGCCGGCGTTCTGGCGGGGATCACGTACGCCTTCAGCGCGTTCTACGTGACCAGCGTGGTGTTTTCGATGATTGTCGCCGCGGCGGCCTGGCTGCCGCTCTTGTTGGCGATTGTCGAGAAAGTCGTCCAGAAGCAGGCACAGAAAGGGGCGCAGCCGTTTCGGCCGGTGGTGTACGTGGTGTCTGGTGCCATCATTCTGGGCATCCAGGTCCTGGCGGGGCACATCGAAATCACGTATTACACGCTGATGGTGCTGGGCTACTACGCCCTGTGGCGGCTGCTGGGTCTGGGGCGGCAGCTGCGGGCCTGGCGACCGGCCGCGGCGCTTGCCGGCTGGTTCCTCGTCATGGCGGTGGCCGGCCTGACGCTGGCGGCGGTGCAGCTGCTGCCGCTCGTGGAGCTGGTCACGCGCAGCTTCCGCGAAGGTTCGGTCGACTACCAGCAGGTTGTGCAGTGGGCCTGGCCCGTGCGCCAGGTGCTGACGTTCGTGGTGCCCGATCTGTTTGGCAATCCCGCGCATCACGGGTACTGGGACGTGTGGCAGCGTGCCTGGATGTCGCCGACCAACAGCCTGGGTGAGCCAGTAGCAGCCATCTTCTGGGGCGTCAAGAACTACGTCGAGGGCGCCAATTACGTCGGCATCCTGCCGCTGATTCTGGCGGGTATCGCAGGGGTGCATCTGCTGCGCGGCGGGCGCGCCTGGCGACCCGCACCCCCGGCTGATGCTGCCAACACGGCACCCGCGGCGTCTCCCCCTTATGCGTCGCCCCTGGTGTTCGTGGTTCTGGCCCTGTTGTCGCTGGCATTTGCCTTTGGCACGCCGCTCTACGCGCTGCTGTTTTACGGACTGCCCGGTTACAGCCAGCTGCATTCGGCGTTTCGTTGGGTGTTTCCGCTGACGTTGAGCCTGGCGGTGCTGGCGGCTTACGGCTTCGACGTGCTGCCGGCCGCCGGGTCGCGCCGCTGGGCAGGTCGGTCGGGCCTCGTGCTGCTGCTGGGTGCGGTAGTCCTGACGGCGGCATTGGGTTTCAGCCTGCTGGTTCCTGCCCCGTTCGTGACGCTCGGTGACCGCGTGCTGGCCAGTTCGGACCTGGCGCGCAGTGCCTTTGCGGACGGTGCCGCTTTCTGGAGTTACCAGGCAGCCAACCTGGCCAAATTGGCATTGGCCCTGGCCGGCGCCGGCGTGGTGCTGCTGGCCGCGGGTCGCCCGTGGGGCTGCCGGCCGCTGGGCACGTGGGGCGCGCGCTGGCGCGTATTGGCGATCGCGGCGGTGATTGCAGATCTGTGGCTGGTTACGGGACGCTTCAACCCCGCCGTAAATGACGAGCTGCTCGCATTTACCCCCCCCGCCGTGACGTTCTTGCAGCAGCAGGCCAGCCAGGACCTGGGACGGGTAACCACCTTCGAGAGTGCAGAGACCACCAAGACCCTCAATGCCAACCTGGCCTGGCGTTATGGCTTGCAGGATGTGCGCGGGTATGACTCGATCATCCCGCGCCAGTACGTCGACTACATGGCAGCCATCGAACCCCAGGGGCAGCTGCTGTACAACCGGATCTCACCTTTTTACGACCCGGCTTCGCTCAACGACCCGCGTACCCACCTGTTGGGGGTGCGGTGGGTCGTGTCCGAGCTGGCCCTCGATGTGCCGGGTTGGTCGTTGGTTTACGACAAAGAGGTCAAGATCTACCACAACGCCAATGCCCTGCCGCGCGCCTTCATGGCGAGCCAGGCCGAGGTGGTGCCCCCAGACCAGGTGTTGGCGCGTTTGGGCCAGATCGACCCGCGTACGACGGTGCTGCTCGATGATCCGGCTGCCCGCGCGCCAGTGAAAGTCAGCGCAGCCAGCACGGTGAGTGCAACGGCACCCGTTACGATCACGAGCTATCGGCCCAACGAAATTTTGCTGGACGTCGATCTCGACGCACCCGGCTGGCTGGTCTTGACCGACGCCTATTTCCCAGACTGGAGGGCTTACGTACGCCCCCAGGGGGGCACCGAACGCGACGAGCAGCCGCTGACCGTCTGGCGGGCCAATGGCAATTTCCGCACAGTCTACCTGGACGAGGCCGGCCCCCAAACCGTGCGGTTCAAGTATGCCCCGCGTTCATTCCAGCTGGGGTTGTTTACCAGCTTTGTCGCGTTCATTGGCCTGCTGCTGTTGGTCGGTTGGTGGCTGTGGGGCCGCTATTACCGTGAGACGGTCGACACGCACGAGGTGCAGCGTGTGGCCAAAAACAGCGTCGTGCCGGTGGGCCTGGCTTTGCTCAACAAAGGGATCGATTTTGCCTTTGCCATGGTGCGCCTGCGCATCCTGAGCCCGGCCGGCGAGGGTAGTTACACCTTTGCTATCAGTTTTTACGTGATCTTCGAGATCCTGGTGCGGTTTGGCCTTGGCACGCTGCTGACGCGCGACGTCGCGCAGGACCGCAGCCAGGCGCGCCGTTACCTGGCCAACGTGACGATCCTGCGGGTGCTGCTGTGGCTGCTCTCGCTGCCGCTCCTGGCTTTCGTAATGTTCCTGTTTGGCCGCTGGGGCAGCATGACCCAGGCCGAAGCGGCCGCGATCGGGCTCTTTTCCCTGGCCCTGTTGTTTGCATCTCTGGGTGATGGCGTCAATGCTGTGTTCAACGCCTACGAGCAGATGGAAATTCCGGCCGTCGTCGCGTCGGGCACGGCCCTGGCCAAGGTCACGCTGGGCACCCTGGTCCTGCTGCCGCCGTTCGAGTGGGGTTTTGTCGGATTGGCTGGCGTCTCGGTGGTGATGAACCTGGTGCAGGCGGTCTGGCTCTACTGGCTGATGCGCCAGAAGCTGCCGGTCGAGCCGGCCACGCGGCGCGACCTGGACCGTGGATTGCAGCGCGGCATGCTGAGCCTGTCGACGCCGTTGATGTTGAACCACATGCTGGCGCACATCTTCTTCCGCATCGACGTCTGGATCATCATGCCGTTGGCCGGCGCCGCCGCCGTGGGGTACTACGGTGCTGCGTACAAGTACATCGATGGCCTCAACGTGATTCCTTCCTATTTTACGCTGGCCATTTTCCCGCTGATGGCGCGTTATGCGCGGGCAGACCAGGGTGACGGCAGGCCGACGACGCTGCTGCGTTCGTATGTCCTGGCGCTGCGTTTCCTGTTCATGATCAGCCTGCCGCTGGCGATCCTCATCACGTTTACCGCGACACCCTTGATTCGTCTGTTGGGCGGCAGTGAATACCTTCCGCAGTCGGCGCTGGCCCTGCAGATTCTGATCTGGTCGATCCCGATCGGTTTCACGAACAGTGTCACGCAGTACGTGCTGATTGCCGTCAACCAGCAGCGTTACCTGACGCGCGCCTTTGTGATCGGTGTGGTGTTCAACATCGTGGCCAACCTGATCGTCGTGCCGCGCTTCAGTTTTTACGGTGCGGCGGTGGTCACGATATTTTCGGAGCTGGCACTGCTGATCCCATTCATGATCATCGTCTACCGCTATGTGGGGCCTGTGCCGTGGGTGCGGGTACTGTGGCAGCCGCTGCTGGCGGGCAGCGTGATGATCGCGATTCTCGGACTGGGGCAGTCGCTGGGCCTGTCGGCGTGGCTGTTGGTAGTCATGGCGGCCGCGGCGTACGCTCTGGTGCTGCTCGTAAGCGGCATGTTCCGCGATGATGATATGGCGACCGTCTTCCGGGCGCTGCCCATGGACCGGCTGCGCGCCCGGCTGCGCTCGTGATGTGGCGTGGGGCAGCTCGGGTGTTCTGGAGTGCGGCAGCCATGCTGCCGCTTTTGGCGTGGCAGTAGCAGGGGCACTCCAGAGCGCAAGCGTGGCGTGCGCACTCCAAGATGCAGGTGTGGCTGGCAGACGCGGGATTGCGCGTGGAACCGGGGTGGGGGGTGGAACGTTCTAGAGTGATAGAAGCGCCTACTGCCAAGACGCCCACCGTTACCTCAAGAATCGTATGACCAAACAAACTCGTACGCGGCTGATTCGTTTGTGTCTGGGGGTCCTCGGCCTGCTCGTTGTCGCAGGCGTTGGACTCTATCTGAACCTCCTGGCCGACCTGCCGGGGCCGGAACAGGCTCGCGCGCGCACGCAGCAGCCATCCACCCAAATTTTGGACCGCCACGGGCGGCTCTTATATGAGGTCATCGATCCCAATGGCAGCAAACAGACGCCCCTGGCACTCGACGAGGTGCCGCAGGCGTGCCGCCAGGCTGTCATCGCCACGGAAGACAAGCTCTTCTACCAGCACCCTGGCGTCGATCTGCTCGCCATTGGCCGCGCGGTCTGGCAGAACACCCAGGCCGGCACCACCGTCAGCGGCGCATCGACCATCACCCAGCAGCTGGCGCGCAACCTGCTGCTCGACGCGGACGAGCGTTACGAGCAATCACTGCGCCGCAAGCTGCGCGAGGCCTGGTTGGCCTGGCGCCTGGAACAGGTCTATTCCAAGGATCAACTGTTCGAGCTGTACTTGAACCAGGCCTATTTTGGCAACTTCGCCGTCGGGATCGAGGCCGCCGCGCAGGCCTATTTTGGCGTCTCGGCGCGAGAGCTCGACGTTGCGCAGTGTGCACTGCTGGCCGGCCTCCTGCAGTCGCCTTCGACCTATAACCCGTTGATCGACCCCACCGCGGCCAAAAACCGCCAGGCAGTCGTGCTGGGGCTCATGCTGGAACAGGGCCATCTCGACGCCCGGCAGGTCGAGCTGGCACGGCACGAACCCTTGCAGTACGCGGCAACGCCGTTTCCGATCCAGGCGCCCCATTTTGTGATGTTCGTCAACCACTGGCTGGAACGGCAGTTTGGCAGCGAGGTGGTGCCCCAGGGTGGCCTGCGTGTCACGACTACCCTCGACCTGGACTGGCAAAACCTGGCCCAGTCGATCGCACAGCGCCGTCTGGAACAGCTGCGTACCGACCGTAGGGCTTCACGCAACCGCCGCGTCGAAAATGCCGCACTCGTAGCTTTGCATCCCCAGACCGGCGAAATATACGCCATGCTGGGCAGCCCTGATTATTTCGATGACCTTATCCAGGGCAATGTCAACGCCACCCTGAGCCTGCGCCAGCCGGGGTCGGCGATCAAACCCTTGACCTATGCCGCTGCCTTCGATCCGGCACGCACGGCGGTGGCCGGCAAAGCGCCGCTGACACCCGCAACCCTGGTCAGTGACGTGCGCACGGCCTTTCCCACCAGAGAGGGCGATCCGTACGTGCCGCTCAATTACGACCTGCAGTTTCACGGCCCGGTGCTGCTGCGTGACGCGCTGGCCAGCTCGTTCAACATTCCGGCGGTGAAGGTCCTGCAGCACGTCGGGGTGGCAACCCTGGTCGAACTGGCGCAACAGCTGGGTATCTCGTCGTTCATGACGCACGACGACTTTGGCCTTTCACTGACCCTGGGCGGCGGTGAGGTGCGCCTGCTGGAACTGACGGCCGCCTACGGTACCTTTGCCAACGGCGGTCAGCGTGTCATTCCCACCGCAATCGTGCAGGTGGCAGACAGTGATGGCAAGGTCCTGTATCAGGCGGCCGATGCGGCGGCGTACACGACACCGCACCAGGTGCTGAGTCCCCAGGTGACTTACCTGATTACCAGCATTCTGAGCGACAACAATGCACGCCTGCCAACCTTTGGTGGCCACAGCCTGCTGCGTTTGACCGGCGACCGCCCCGCGGCGGTCAAAACCGGCACCACGACCGACTGGAAAGACAACTGGACCATCGGTTACACGCCGGACCTGGTAGTGGGAGTGTGGGTTGGAAATGCTGACAATACACCCATGCAAGGTATCAGCGGCGTGACGGGTGCCGGGCCGATCTGGCACGACTTCATGGAGACGGTGCTGCGTGGCACACCGCCGCAATCGTTCGTCCGGCCACCAGGCCTGGTGGATGCCGAGATCTGTGCTGATTCCGGGCTGTTGGCAACTCCCCTCTGCCCCCGGCAGCGCAGTGAGGTGTTCCTGGCCGGCACGCAGCCAACCCAGGCCGACACCATGCACCAATTGGTCACCCTCGACAGCCGTACGGGTGAACGGGCGACGCTGGCGACGCCGTCGCAGTATCGCGTCACCCGGACCTACTGGGTGCTGCCGCCGGATCTGCACGAATGGGCCGCTGCCAGCGGCCTCGAACAACCACCACCGCTGCGCACCGTCGTCGGCGCGGGCACGGCGCCGGCGACTCCTGCGGCCACGTTGGGCACACTGGCCGCGGCCCCGCTGGTGCTGACCAGCCCCGACGCCGCACGCGTCTATCGGATTTCACCGGCGCAGCCCCTGGCCACGCAGGAGGTGGCGGTGGTGGCGCGCGGCAACGTGCCCCTGCGCCAGGTAACGATCCTGGTCAACGACCAAGCCCTGGAATCGCGCGCGGCATCGCAGCTGAAATCGTGGTGGCAGCTGCAGCCGGGACAGCATACGTTTCGGGCAAGGGGTGTGACCCTCGATGGGCAGCTCGTGGAGAGCGAACCGATTGTGATAACGGTGATTGTCGGCTAACTATAGCCCGTGTTCGAGTACTGGAGGAGACAAAAATGTTCGAACCAAATCGACATCCGCGACCTGTGATGACTATCGTACATGCAATCGTATTGACGATGATCGTGATCGTGCCCCTGCTCACGGCCTGTGCACAGCCCACGCCCACCCCGCCGGTGGAAAGCACGCAGGTGCCCGGGACTGTCCCGGTGACAACGCCTGCCGCCGAACAGGTCGCCACTGCGGTACCGACACCGACCCAGGTGCCGCTGCCACCGACGGTCGTGGCCACCGATCCGCAGCGCGGCGAAGAGCAGCCGGTCGATGCACCGGTGTTGGTGACCTTCGATCAGCCTATGGACCCCGACACCACCGAGGCCGCCTTTGTCATCGAGCCCGAGGTACCGGGCACCATCGAGGTGCAGGCCAATACGCTGCTCTGGAAGCCGGGTAAACCGCTGGCACGTGCCACGCGCTACGACGTGCGGCTGACCGGGGCCAAGAGCGCACAGGGCCTGCCCATGCTGCAGCCGGCCGAGTTCCGTTTTGTGACCGTGGGATACCTCGAAGTCACCAGTGTCCAGCCATCCGCCGGGGCCGAAGCGGTCGATCCGCAGAGCCTCATTACTGTCGTCTTCAACCGGCCGGTGGTGCCGCTGACCGGGGTCGACGCACAGGCCGGGCTGCCGCAGCCGCTGGCGTTCGAGCCCCCCGTGGATGGTGAAGGTTACTGGGTCAACACCAGCGTCTACAGCTTCAAGCCGGAGCCACTGCTGGGGGCCGGCCTGACCTATTCCGTGACCGTGACGACACCCCTGGCCGACACCACGGGGGGTGAACTGGCCGAGCCCTTCACCTGGCGTTTCACCACGGCTTCGCCGGTGGTAGAAGGTAGCCAGCCGATCGAAGGCGCCGCCAATGTGGCACCAAGCACGACCATTTCGGTGACCTTCAGCCAACCGATGCAGCGTGCCAGTGCCGAGGATGCATTCACGCTGCAGGGACCCGCCGGCGCCGTCGATGGCCGGTTCAATTGGGACAGCGGCAGCAAAGAGTTCGGGTTCCGACCCGACGCCTTGCTGGTGCACGGTGCGGCCTATACGGTGACCGTACAGGACAGCGCCCAGGCCGCCAGCGGGCAAGGCACGCTGCGCCAACCCTATCGCAGCAGTTTCCAGGTCGTACCGCTGCCGAAGGTCATCAAGGTCTCGCCGCTGGACGGCGAGACCGACGTCAACCCGGTGGGTGCGGTCAATATCTACTTTACCGGCACCATCAGCGAGGCCACGCTGGCCAATGCGATTAGCGTGGCACCGGTGCTGACGAACACCCGTGTGCTGACAAGCTACAACTTTTACGATAACCGCCTGTATGCGTCGTGGCCGTGGCAGCCCAATACCAGCTACACGGTGACGCTCAAGGGTACGGTGGGTGACATCTACGGCAATACCCTGGGTGACGATTACGTCTGGTCGTTCCGGACCAGTGATTACCGCCCGTTCGTCAGCCTGAACGTTGCCGGGCCGGTTGGGACCTACAATGCGTACACCCCGACGGTGGCGTCCATCCTGCACCGCAACATCGAGAACGTCGACCTGTCGCTGCTGCGCATGACCAAAGCCCAGTTCATGCGGTATTCGGGTGAGACCTGGCTGCAGCAGCTGCAGAATCCACCCCGCGCCAACGGTGACGTCACGCGCCAGTGGCGCATCACGCCACCTTCGGAGAAGAACCGCTCACAGGTCTGGTTCGAGCCGCTGGTGCAAGAAAACGGCGATCCCCTGGCGCCGGGGATGTATTTCCTTTCGGTGCAATCGCCGGAAATGCCGGTCACACGCAGCGAAGGTGAGATGACAGTGCCGGAAGTCCAGGTGATTGCGCTCTCGCGCTACAACGTCACGCTCAAGGCGTCGGCCACCGATGCCCTGGTGTGGGTGACCGACCTGCAGACCGGCGCACCGGTGGCGGAGGTTGGTGTGTCGCTGGAGGACGAGCGCGGCTTCAAACGCACCGGGCAAACCGACGCCAGCGGCGTCTACACCGTGACGTTCCCCTCGCGTGACGTCTACCAGCCGCTGTTTGCCTTCGTCGGTACACCCGGTGAAGATGACTTTGCGGTGGCGAATACACGCTGGACCGATGGGCTCGATCCCTGGAACTTCGACCTGTACGGCGAGACGTACGCGCCTGAGTACAACGTGTATCTCTACACCGACCGGCCGATCTACCGTCCCGGACAGACGGTTTACTTCAAAGGCATCGTGCGCCAGGACAGCGACGCACGCTACAGCCTGCCGACGCTCAAAACGGTGCCGGTTGAGATTCGCGACGCCATGGGCGATCTCATTTTCCGTGAGACACTGCCGCTCAATGCGCTGGGCACGTTCCATGGTGAACTCAAGCTCGACGAAGAAGCGCGGCTCGGTTACTACAACATCGGCATCCAGCTCACAACCTACTACGGCGGTAACGTGGGCTTCCAGGTCGCCGAGTATCGCAAGCCTGAATTCGAGATGTCGGTAACGGCCGGGCAGCCCGCCTACCGCCAGGGTGATACGATCAGCGTCACCGTCCAGGCCGACTACTTCTTCGGCGGTGCGGTCAAAAACGCACAGGTGCGCTGGTCGGTGCTCAGTCAGAACGCCTATTTCGACTACCAGGGCGACGATTATTACAGCTTCCAGGACATCACCAACTGGACCGAACCCCAGCAGACCGCGTATGGCAAACGGATCAGCGAAGGCAGCGGCCGGACCGATGCCAACGGCCGGTTGGTCATCACGCTGCCCGCCGATGTCAGCGCCGAGAAACAGAGCCAGGTCTTCACCTTCGACGTCGGCCTGACTGACCTCAACAACCAGGAGGTGTTTGGCTCGACGCGGGTCATCGTGCACAAGGGTGACCTGTACGTGGGTGTTGCGCCCGAACAGTACGTCGGGCTGGTTGACGAAGCCATGACCTTCAATCTCATCAGCGTCGACCCTGACAGCCAGCCCGTGCCCCGCCAGGAACTGGCCGTCACCATGTCGCAGGCCGAGTGGAAGAGCGTCCAGGCGCGCGATGACAGCGGACGTTACTACTGGACAAGCCAGGTCAAAGAGACGGTGGTCTACACAACCAGCGTCACGACCGGCATCGATGGCCGGGCGCAGCTGGAGTGGACGCCCAAGGAGGGTGGCCAGTACCTGGTGCGCGCGCGAGGGACCGATTCGGCGGGCAACGAGATCAGCGCCGCGGCTTTCTTCTGGGTCAGCACCTCGGCCAACCAGTACGTGGCGTGGCAGCGCCAGAACAACGATCGTATCGAGCTGGTGGTGGACAAAAAGAGTTACAGCCCAGGCGACACGGCACGGCTCTTGATTCCGTCGCCATTCCAGGGCGAGGTCACCGCCCTCTTGACCAGCGAGCGAGGCAGGACGTACGACTACCGTGTGATCACCTTGACCGGCAACAGCACGGCGCTCGAGGTACCGATCGAACCGGTGTACGCGCCCAATGTGTTCTTTTCCGTCGTGCTCATGAAGGGCATGGATGAAACGAATGCGCTGCCGTCGTTCAAAGTCGGCTATACACCCCTGATCCCGGTTTCCACCGAGCAGGCCCAGGTCTTCCTGACGGTGACGCCAAGCGAGCCGGTGCTGCAGCCGCGCGACACGGTCAGTTTCACCGTGCAGGCGCGCGACTACCTGAGCCGCCCGCTGGCCACCGAAGTGTCGCTCGCCCTGGTCGACAAGGCCGTGCTCAGCCTGGCCGAGCCCAACGCACCACCGATCCTCGATGCGTTCTACCGCCAGCGCGGGCTCGGTATTCTGACCGCACTGACGCTGGTGATCAACGTCGACCGCATCAACGAGCAGCAGGCGGCCGGCACCAAGGGCGGCGGCGGCGGCGATGGCATGGCCGGGCCGATGTTCGTGCGCTCTGAGTTCCCGGACAACGCCTACTGGCGGGCCGATCTTTTGACCGATGAGGATGGCACCGCCACAATCGATGTGCGCCTGCCGGACAACGTCACCACCTGGCGCATGCTGGCCAAGGCGGTCAATGCCGACACCCAGGTGGGCGAAACCTACCGCGACATCCAGGTCACGCGGCCGCTCCTGGTGCGACCGGTCCTGCCACGCTTCTTGACGGTAGGTGACCAGGCAGAGATTGCGGCCGTGGTCAACAACAACACCGACGAGGCGCAGGACGTTGACGTAAGCCTCGCCGTTAACGGCCTGGCCGTGAGCGACCCACTCAAACAGGCCGTTGCCGTCGAACCCAACGGCGTGGCCAAAGTCACCTGGAACGTGACGGCGCAGGCGGTGGACGAAGTGCAGGTGAACATGGTTGCCATGTCGGCGAACCTCAATGATGCCGTGCAGCTGACCCTGCCGGTCTACCGGTTTACGACGCCCGAGGTGGTCGGCACCTCCGGCCAGGTCGAGTTGGGCGTGCCACGCCTGGAATCGGTTGTCATCCCGCCCGATGCGGTGCCCGACGAGGGTGAGCTCGAGGTGACCCTGGAGCCCTCACTGGCGGCCGGCATGCGCAGCGGGTTGAGCTACCTGGAGCATTATCCGTATGAATGTACGGAACAGACCCTCAGCCGCTTTCTGCCCAACGTCGTCACAGCGCGCGCCTTCCAGCAACTGGACCTCGAACAGCCCGCCATGGAAGCGCGTTTGACTGAACAGGTCAACGTTGGTCTGCAGCGGCTGTACACCTTCCAGAACGTGGACGGCGGTTGGGGCTGGTGGTCGGGTGAAGAGAGTAATCCCTTTGTCTCGGCCTACGTCGTCTATGGTCTGCTGCTGGCGCAAGATGCTGGCGTAAGTGTCGACGCAGCGGTGCTCGACCGCGGTCTCGACTACCTCGAGCGCCAGCTGCAAGCGCCGCGTGTTCTCGATGACGATGCCTTGAACCGCCAGGCCTTCATCCTGTACGTCCTGGCCGAAGCCGGACGCGGTTCGGTGGGCCGCACGGTGGCCACGTACGATGCACGCGAGCGCCTGGCCCACTATGCTGAGGCCTTCCTGGCCCTGGCCCTGGTGGAGCTGGATACGATGCCCGCTGCCTCGGTGACGCCGACCAGCACGCTCACGACCACCACCAGCATCACGCCAGCGGCCACGCTGACCGCCACCGTCGAAGTGTCGGGCAGCCTGCGGGCGCGTGCGGACACCCTGCTCGATAACCTGCGCGGCTCGGTTGTCGAAAGTGCCGCCGGTGCGCACTGGGAAGAGGGCACGATCGATTGGTGGAACATGACGTCCGACACGCGCAGCACGGCGATCGTGCTGTCAGCCTTCGCCCGCCTGCGGCCCGAAGAAGCCGTGGCGCCCAGCACCGTGCGCTGGTTGATGTCGGTCCGCGAGAACGGTCACTGGCGCACGACCCAGGAGACTTCCTGGTCGATCTTGGGCCTCACCGATTGGATGGTGGCCAGCGGCGAACTGGAGGGTGACTACTCCTACCGGGTCACCCTGAACGGGCAGAGCCTGGGTGAAGGGGCTGTCAGTCCCGAGACAGTAGAGCAGACAGTCACCGTGCAGCAGGACATCGAGGACATGCTGCGCGACACTGCCAACGCCCTGGTCTTCGAACGGGCAGCGATTGGCGACCAGACGGGGGACGGGCGGCTGTACTATTCGACCTATCTGCGTTACTTCCTGCCGGCCGACGAGATTCCGGCACAGAACCGCGGCCTGTCCATCCAACGTGAATACCGGCTGGCGCGCTGCGGTCAGGCTGCCGACAATCCGTGCCCGGTGACCGACCGTGCCACGGTGGGTGATGTGATCGATGTGCGGCTGACCCTGGTGGTGCCCAACGACCTGACCTACGTGGTCGTCGAGGACCCGCTGCCGGCCGGCGCAGAAGCCATCGACACGAGCTTGCTGACGACCAGCATCCTGGCCCAGGGACCGGACCTGACCGGTGAGCAAGCCGCTGCGTCGGGGCCTGGGTGGGTGTTCTGGCTGCCCAGCCACAGCGAGCTGCGCGACGAGAAGGTTGCACTGTTCGCCAGCTGGATGCCTGCGGGGACGTACACCTACCGCTACCAGATGCGGGCCAGCCTGCCCGGCACGTACCTGTCGCTGCCGGCGAACGGTTACCAGATGTACTTCCCCGACGTCTGGGGCCGCAGTGCGGGCACAATCTTCACGATCCGCGACGTCACACGGTAACTCGATACTCACGGAACCTACACTGCACGAGTCGTCCGCATCAGGGGATGCGGACGACTCGTGGGTCACCTGGCTTGCGCATCGCACACACAGAAAATCCAATTCTATGTGCGCTATGCGTCCTTTGTGGTTGGTTTGTCCGTCGTAATTGACGAAACACTGCTCTCGTGTAACAATAGACCCGTATTACGATGCAGATACGAATTCGAGGAGGATCTCGTTATGAAGATTGCAGTGGTTGGTGCCGGTGCGGTGGGTGCCAGTGCCGCTTATGCCATGATGATATCAGGTACGGCGTCGGAGATTGTGCTCGTGGACGTCAACCATCGGAAGGCGGAAGGGGAAGCCATGGATTTGATGCATGGTGCACCCTTCGTGCGTCCCGTCACTGTGACCGCGGGCAGTTACGCCGACTGCGACGGCGCCCACCTGGTCGTGATCACGGCAGGGGCCGCGCAACGTCCGGGTGAAACACGGTTGGAGCTGGTCAAACGCAACACCGACATCTTCGGCAGCATTATCCCACAGATCACGCAGGCCGCACCTGACGCCGTGCTGCTGGTGGTCGCCAACCCGGTCGACATCTTGACCTACGTCACCATGAAGATCTCAGGCCTGGGACCGCGACGTGTTTTGGGCTCTGGCACTGTCCTG
This sequence comes from uncultured Anaerolineae bacterium, assembly GCA_964642445.1. GTDB lineage: Bacteria > Chloroflexota > Anaerolineae > SSC4 > Amarolineaceae > SSC4. The sequence goes on along the minus strand of CAZXQZ010000003.1, from coordinate 26,729 downwards.
GATACGGCGCGCCTGCGGGCCCTGGTGGGTCAGCACCTGGAAATTGATGCGCGCAGTGTGCACGCCTATGTCATTGGTGAACACGGCGACAGCGAGGTGCTGTTGTGGAGCCAGGCCACGGTGGCCGGCGTGCCCCTGGCCGAATTTGCCCGCCAGCGCGGCGTGCAGTACGACGACTCGGTGCGCGCGGCGATCGATTACGGCGTGCGACGTGCCGCGTACGAGATCATCGAGCGCAAGGGTGCCACGTATTACGCGATTGGGCTGGGTGTACGCAATGTGGCCGAAGCCATTCTGCGCGACCACAATACGATTCTGCCCGTGTCGACGCTGATGACCGGGCAGTTTGGTGTGGAGAACATCTGCCTCAGCCTGCCGGCGGTCGTCGATCGTGGCGGCGTCGAAGTTGTCCTCGAGCCCACCATGGACGAAAGCGAGCTGGCGGCGTTCAAACAATCGGCGGCGGTGTTGAAAGAGGTTGCGCAGTCGGTCGGTCTGTAAACCGCCATGACCCTTTGGGCTTGAGCAGGAGGCCGGCAGGAGGGTACCCGGCGTGTCGTGCGGCTGCTCAAGCCCAAGGCTGGGGTCTGCAATCCCCGTGCTCAGACTGTCCGCGGCTGGAGCCAGGAGCGCACTACGCGCCATTCGCCCGTATCTGCCCGATAACCCAACTGAAACGTGTCGTGCGCAGGCGTTTGCACCAGCAGGCACTGCCAGGTCGCCGTCTCATCCCGCAACTGCCAACGGCGTCCGATGGCTGCAACCTGGTAGCGCTGCCCATGCCAGGTGAAGGCGTGTGGGTGTGGCAGCATACCCACCGCTGAACCCAGCTCGACTGTGACCGGTTCACCGGTCAAACCAGGCGCCGCGGCCGGGGGCTGCGCCGTGCCGCGTGTGTCATCGCCGGCCTGGTGCTCCAGGTAGCGCAGCAGCAGTGCCAGCACAGCGGTGGCTGACTGCTGCTTGTTGGCCAGACGATCCCCCTGCCAGACGTGATGCTCACCCCATTCGGCATCAGGCGCCGACAGGTGCAGGTAGGTCAGCCCCACCGGTTTGTCGGGTGTACCACCAGCGGGACCGGCAATGCCGGTGACGGCCAGGCCGATATCGGCCCCAAAGAGGAACCGCACCCGGCGCGCCATCTCCTGCGCGACCTCGGCGCTGACCGCACCATGGCTGGCCAGGGTCAGAGCATCGACGCCCAGCACGGCTGCTTTGGCCGAATTGGCATACGTGACGGCACTGCCCAGGAAATAGTCGGAGCTGCCGGCGACGTCGGTGATCAGGCTGCCGACCAGGCCACCCGTGCACGACTCAGCGGCAGCCAGGGTCAAACCGAGCCGCCGCAGGTGTTGTCCAATGACCACTGCGACATCGTCGCTCATGCCAGGGCCTCGTCAGGGTGCCCGATGGTACCGGTTGGCGGATTGTCGGGCAGTGCCTGGTCTGCCGGTTCAGCGTGACTGATCAGATCATCTTCCTCGCCATCGGCCGACAGCAGCGCGCTCGGCGATGATGCGGGCAGCCACACGGTGAAAGTGCTGCCGCGCCCCGGCTCACTGACCACCGTAATCTCGCCATCGTGAGCCTGCGCAATCCACTGCGCAATCGAAAGCCCCAATCCGCTGCCGCCCAGCCTGGCCGTGCGTGCACGATCCGTGCGAAAGAACCGGTCGAATACCAAAGGCAGATCTTCAGGTGCGATACCGATGCCCGTGTCGCTGACGTCGATGCGCACCCAATGGGCCGCCGGTGCGCGGGTGTCCTGTGCGGTGGGTGGTACTTGCCCACTGCAGTAGAGTGACAGCGTCACCCTGCCCCCAGCCGGTGTGTATTTGATGGCATTGTCCACCAGGTTGAGCAGCAGCTGGCGCAGCCGGTCGGCGTCACCCATGACCAGGGCCTGGTCTTCGTGTCCGAGCCGCAGTTCCACGCTGCCGTGGGCGATCAGCTGACCCTGGCGGAATACGTCGAGCAGCAGCGTATCCAGCTCGACCGGCACGCGCTGCAGGTTCAATCCGGCATCGGCCTGGGCCAGCAGCAGCAGGTCACCCACCATACGGCTCATACGGTCGACTTCCGCTTCGATTTCCTGCAGGGCCTCCGTGCGCAGCTCGGGGTCTTCGATGGCGCCGCGCTGCAGGAGGTTGAGATTGCCGCGAATCGTGGTCAGGGGGGTGCGCAGCTCGTGGGACACATCGGCAATGAGCCGCTGCTGCGTCTGAAACAGGCGGTCCAGGCGCTCGAGCATTTCGTTGAACGTATCGGCCAGGCGGCTGACCTCGTCGCCCCGGTCTTCGATGGCGATCCGTTCGGCCAGATGTTGTGTGCGACCGATACGACGTGCAGTCCCGGTAATCTCATCGATTGGCCGCAGAGTGGTGCGGGCCAGGAAAGCGCCGCCGGCCGCAGCCACGATCATAGCCAGCAGACTGCCCAGGGTGAGCAGGGTCCGCACCCATTCCAGCGTCGAGTTCATTTCAGCCAGGGATTGGCCCACCTGCAGAATACCGACAATGACCCCATCGACCCGGCGCAGGGGGCGGGACAGCACGTAGATGGGTGTGTTGCGCTGCGAGTGGACATAATAGAACGACTCGCCCCGCAAGTTTCGTTCGAGGGTGAGTATGTTGATGGGCAGGAGCTCGTTCATTTGCAGCAGGTTCTCGGAGCGGTGCAGCACATCGCCGCGCTGGTTGAGGACCTGGGCGTAGACCTGCGAGGCAAACACGGCCGGGCTGACCAGCGGCTGCTGCTGCCACTGCAGCGACGTCATCGGATCACCGGACTGCTCGATGATGGCGGCCGCGCGCGACGACTCCTGTGCCAGGTTGCGCCCCACGTCGGCGATAATTGCGTTCCGTAGGCCGGTATAGAGCAGCACGTTGAACGCCAGGAGCGTGAGGCCCAGCAGGGCCGTATACCAGAGCGTCAGCCGAAGCCGGATGGACACCGTCAGCTCTCCTGTGGTAACCGGTTAGGGCTCACGCAGCACGTAACCCACGCCGCGGGAGGTGTGCAGCAGGCGCGGCTCACCGTTGGCTTCCATTTTGCTGCGCAGGTAACGCACGTAAACTTCGATAATATTCGACTCGCCGCCGAAATCGTAATCCCAAATGCGCTCATAGATGATGTCGCGCGTCAGCACCTGGCGCGGGTGCTGCATGAAGAGTGACAGGACATCGAACTCCTTGGCGGTGAGTTCGAGGCGCCGGCTGCCGCGATAGACTTCACGCGTGGCCGTGTTGAGCACCAGGTCGGCGAAACGCAGCTCCTCGCGCGTCGTTTTGGTCTGCACGCGCCGCAGCAGAGCACGCACGCGTGCCAGCAGCTCGTCGAAATCGAACGGTTTGACCATGTAACCGTCGGCGCCGCTGTCGAGGCCGGCCACACGGTCGGGAATTGCATCCTTGGCGGTGAGCATCAGGATCGGCACGTCGCTGGCAGCACGCAAACGCCGGCACACCTCGAGGCCATCGATGCCGGGCAGCATGATGTCGAGCACCACCAGGTCCGGCGGGTTGTCGCGCGCCATCTGCAGGCCTATCTCACCGTTGGGGGCTACGTCGACGGTGTAGCCTTCATACAACAGGCCGCGGCGCAGCAGGCTGGCAATTTTCTGCTCATCTTCGACGACAAGAATTCGTTCAGGCATGACGACTCATCGGTAACCCGGTCGCAACCGGGGAATAGGGTTCGCCGCGCCCGGCCTCGTGCGTCACACGAGGGGGGACGTAGCGATGCAGATAACTGGCCACAAGGCGGTCGAACAGCTCCGGCTGCTGGTCCATGGGGCGATGCTGCGCACGCGGGATCACGGCCAGGTGCGCGTGCGGGAAACGCTGCGCGGCCAGACGGGCTTCGCCCACCGATACGGTCACGTCGTGCGCACCGACGATCACCAGGGTGGGCACACCAATCTCGGGCAGGCGGGGGCTCAAGTCGGTGGTGATGATCGCGCGTAGGGAGTTGACCAGCGCATCCGGGGCGGCCCGGGCCATGTCGCGTACGCTGCGCTGCAGGCCCGGATCGTTGGCCAGGCGAAGATCGCGCGCAACTACCTGTGCACCCAATGGCTGCAGCCAGTTTGACCGTCCGCTGCGCGCAAGCATACGCTGGCCCAGGCGTGTGCGCAGCAGCCGGCTCATGCCAGGCCCGACGTTCCCTGTCAGCACCGGGTCGGCGAGGACCAGGCCACCGACGACCGCAGGGTGATCGAGGGCCAGCTGCGTCGCGATCATCCCGCCCATCGAATGGCCGACGACGGTCACGGGGGCGGTGTGTGGTACAGCCTGGGCGACGAAATCGGCGATGAAGTGCGCATAGGTGCGCGGGGTGAAATCGAACCCGCCGGATGGGCAGGCCGAATCGCCAAAACCGGGCAGGTCGAGCGCCAGCACGCGGTACGTACGCCGCAGATAGGCCGACGTGCTCTGCCACATCACCAGCGAGCTTCCCCAACCATGGAGACACACCACGGTGGGGCCGTAGCCGGTATCGACATAATTGACGGCAATGTCTTGGACGGTGATTCTTCTCACGCGGGCCATTATAACATAGGCAAACGAAAAGCAGGAATATGGGTGCCGTATTACGCAAAATCGACGCAAACTGGTATAATCTCTCCAGCACCAGGGCATGGTGAGATGATTTGACACCACGTGTGCCGGTATGTGAGCTGTTTGGTGTCTTGATCGCGGCTGATAGGGTCAGGGTTGCGAGAGAGCTCACTGTGCTGGCAGATAATGCCCCAATCCAAGAGGAGTCTCCATGACCAATCCAGTCCAGTCGCTGGCAGAGCGGGTGAGCAGCAACGTCGAGAAAGTGATCATCGGTAAACATGCCGAAGTCCAGAATACGTTGGTCGCCTTGTTGTGTGAAGGGCACCTGCTGATCGAAGACGTGCCTGGCGTCGGCAAAACGATGTTGGCCCGCTCGATCGCCCGCTCTATTGGCTGTTCGTTCAAACGTATTCAGTTTACACCAGACATGCTGCCCAGCGACGTCACCGGTGTGTCGGTTTTCAACCAAAAAGAACGCGAATTCGAATTCCGGCCGGGTCCGATCATGGCCCAAATCGTTCTTGCCGACGAAATCAACCGTGCAACGCCCAAGACGCAGGCCGCTCTGCTCGAGGCCATGGAAGAACGACAGGTGACGGTGGACGGCGTGACCTACCCGATGAAGCGACCATTTCTCGTTCTGGCCACGCAGAACCCAATCGAGTACGAAGGCACCTTTCCCCTGCCCGAGGCCCAGGTCGACCGCTTCATGATGCGCATCAGCCTGGGTTACCCAAACCAGGCCGACGAAATCAACATCTTGAACTCGCAGGTGAGCCATCACCCGATCGAGGACCTGTCACAGGTCGTTTCGGCTGACGAGCTGGTGGCGGCGCAGAGGGCGGCCAAAGAGGTATACGTCGACGACTTGATCAAGGAATACATTGTTTTACTGGCAACCGCCACACGCAAGCACCCGGACGTCTACCTGGGTGCCAGCCCGCGTGGCAGCCTATCCTTGTTCAATGGGGCACGCGCCCGGGCCGCGGTCGACGGGCGCAATTACGTGATCCCGGACGACGTCAAGGCGCTGACCGACTTCACCTTCTCGCATCGTCTCATCATCAGCCCGTCGGCGCGCATCAAAAATGTTGATGCCCGTACGATCGTGGCCGAGGTGCTCGATTCGGTGCCCATTCCGGGCACACGCGTCAAGGCACGCGTCTAGAGATAGCGCCCTGGAGACACAATCGCCATGTGGCAGCGTTTGATCGCGATCCTGGTCGTCTGGCTGCTGAGCCTGTTTTTCGCGCTCAACACCGGGCGGGACCTGGCATGGAATTTGTTCTATCTACTGACGGCGGTGATCCTGCTGAGCGCCGTGTGGGCCTGGTTGAATGTGCGCTCGGTCGGGGTAGGCCGCTTCACCCGTGCCCGCCGTTCACAGGTTGGCAAACTGGCCGAGGAACAGTTCGAGGTGCGCAACCTCAGCCTGCTGCCCAAGCTGTGGTTGGAGGTGCGTGATTATTCGACGCTGCCGGGGCATCACGCCAGCCAGGTGGTGAGCTCGCTCGGTGGCAAACGGCGCCAGCGCTGGATCGTGCGTACTCTCTGCCAGCAGCGGGGCCGCTTCATGCTTGGCCCGATGTCGGTAAGCAGCGGGGACCCGCTGGGTCTGTTCCGTTTCACACGGACCCTTCCCAAGACCTCACCCATCGTCGTCTATCCGATTACCGTCGATCTACCAGCCTTCAATCCACCGATTGGTCTGTTGGCTGGCGGGGATGCCATGCGCCGGCGCACGCACTACGTCACGACCAACGTCTCCGGCGTGCGCGATTACGAGCCGGGTGACGGGTTCAACCGGATTCACTGGCCATCCACAGCACGCATGAACCGCCTGATCGTCAAGGAGTTCGAGCTGGACCCAACCGCCGACCTGTGGTTGGTGCTCGACATGGACCGCAACGTGCACGTCAGGGCACCGTGGCAGCCGATCGTGGAAGACGACGGGCCGGCAATCCTGCGCCGTGAGAGCCGTCGTGATACACACCTGATACCGACCACCGAAGAATATGCTGTATCGATCGCGGCTTCCCTGGCCCGTCATTATTTGATGCGCAATCGTTCGGTGGGATTGGTGACGCTCGCCCGGCACCGTGAGCTGGTGCAGGCCGATCGCGGCGAGCGCCAACTGACCAAGATCCTGGAAACACTGGCCGTGATCGAGGCTTCGGGCACTATCCCGTTCCACCAAGTGATTACTGCGGAAGGGCAAACCATGAGCCGGCACACCACGGCCATCGTGATCACATCATCGCCCGATACGATGTGGGTTGCCGCACTGCGTGAGCTGCAGCGCCGGGGCGTGTACAGCGTGGCGGTGGTGGTGGATGGCCTGAGTTTTGGACCGACGGTGCCGATCGAGCCGGTGCTGAATGAACTGCTGGCCAGCGGCATCGTCAGCTATCGGGTGGGAAGGGACGAACCGCTGGAACATGCGCTGGGTATTCCCAGTCATTTGCGATTTTAGATTTTGGGTTGGATGTTGGATTTCAGGTTGAATGTTGGATGTTGTACTGGTGGGGGTCAAGGGGGAATGTATTTGGGGGAATGGGTGGTTTTTCGGGGTGTGTGATGCGGCGCATCAGTTTAGGGCTGGCGTGAGGTAGTGCCAGGTGGCGTGGACCAGATTGGGTGTCACGTCGTCGACAACGGTCACGTCCCCAATCGCCCGCGGCAGGACGAAACGCAGCCGTCCGTCGCGGCGTTTTTTGTCACTGCCCATCGCGGCGACGAGCGCATCCACGGTCATGGCCGGGTCGTTGGGCAGCCGGGTTGGCAGGCCGAGCCGGCTCAACAGTCGCTCGACGCGGGTCAGCACATCCTCGCTGGCCACGCCCAGGGTCTGGGCCAGGTGACTGGCGGCCACCAGGCCCATCGCGACGGCTTCGCCATGCCGCACGCCAAATCCCGAAACGAATTCGATGGCGTGGGCAAAGGTGTGCCCCAGGTTCAAGTGCGCCCGCACGCCGCGCTCGAACGGGTCGGCCTGTACGACGTCGACCTTGACGCGTACGGCATCGTCGATGAGGGCTGCCAGCGAGCGTGGGCCGTACGTTTCGAGGCTGGCGAAGACGTCGGGTGCGGCGATGATGCCGTGTTTGACGATCTCGGCGAGACCGGCGCGGAATTCGGCGCCGGGCAACGTTTCCAGGAATTGCGGATCGGCGAGCACAAATTCGGGCTGTTTGAACGCACCAACCAGGTTCTTACCCCCGCCGGGACCCGGCAGGTCGACACCCACCTTGCCGCCCACGCTGGCATCGACCATCGCCAGCAGCGATGTGGGGACCTGAACGAAGGATACCCCGCGCAGGTAGGTGGCCGCCGCAAAACCGGCGACGTCACCCACGACGCCGCCTCCCAGTGCCACCACGACGCTGTGCCGGTCGAGACCGGCCTGAAGAAACTGCTCGTACAGGCGCTGCACTGTGTCCAGGGTCTTGTACTGCTCCCCTTCGTGTATCCGAACCAGCACCGGCCTGAGACCGGCGTCCCGTACGGTGGCCAACGCCGCTTCAGCGTAGTGTGCGGCCAGGGTATCGTTCGTCACCACCGCCACCTGCCCGCGGCTCGACCGGCTGGCCAGCAGGCTGCCCAGGTGAGCGAAAACCCCTTCGCCGATGAAGATCGGGTAGGTGGCGCCTGCGGCTGACACCGGCAGCGCATAGGTTTCAGTCTCTGTCAAACCAAAGGCCATGGCCAGGACGCGGTCGCCCACTGCTGTAGGCGACAGGCCGGTGGTATCGAGCTGCAAGGGAATTTTGGCGTAGGCGGGTAGACGGGCTGCCAGCAATGAGTGGATGCGCTGTGCGGCGTCTTCACCCGCCAGCAGGGGGCGGATGCCATCGGCGCTGTCGGCCAGACGCCGCTGCAGCTCGTAAATGCTGGCCTGCAGGCAGATCACTACGGCGCGATCGCCGAGTGTGGCACGGTTCGCAGGGTCGACGAGCGTACCACCGCCGGTGGCAATCACCAACCCATCCTGCGACGACAGCTCCTGCAGCAGTGCCGCTTCGAGCGCTCGAAACGCTGCCTCTCCCTGTTCGGCGAAAATGCGATGGATCGATTGACCGCGGCGCGTTTCGATCACCCGGTCCATGTCTATAAAAGGACGCCGGGCACGTGCGGCGACGTAACGGGCCACCGTGCTCTTGCCGGTGCCCATGAAGCCGGTGAGAACGATGTGTGTGGCGGGCAGGTCGAGTGTGGGCTTATTCATGCAGCTGATATCCAAAGTGCCAGGGTTCGTTGTTCATGGGCAGATCACCGAGTCGTGACTGGCGCAGGGTGGCAAAACGTGGCTGCATCTCGTCCAGGCTGTCACCGCCCAGCTTTTCGCAGAGGGCGTCGGCCAGGACGAAGGCCACCATGGCTTCACCCACCACCGCCGCACGTGGCACTGCGCTGAAGTCGGAGCGCTCGTAGACGGTGGTGGTTTCTTCACCACTGGCCAGGTCCACCGAACGCCGGGGATTGAGGGTCGTGCTGATGGGCTTCATCGCGGCACGCAGCACGATCGGCTGGCCGGTCGTGATGCCGCCTTCGAAGCCGCCGGCGCGATTGCTGTGGCGAACGATGTCGTCCGTACCCTCGCCGGCCAGGAAGATTTCGTCGTGCACCTCGGTGCCAAAGCGGGCCGCGTTGGCGAAGGCGTCGCCAATCTCCACGCCCTTGATGGCGTGGATGCTGGCCAGGGCACTCACCAGGCGCGCACTCAGGCGGCGGTCCCAGTGCACGTGACTGCCGAGTCCGGGCGGTACGCCGAGAGCTACGACCTCGAAAATGCCACCCACGGTGTCGCGCGCCTGCATGGTTTCCCAGATGCGCGTATGCCAGCGCTCGACCGTGTCTGCATCCGGACAACGCACGTCGTTGCTTTCGGCGGCGGCGCAGCGCTCCGCGTATGACAGGTGTTCCAACGATGTCACCGTCACACCGCCGATCATGGTTACGTAACTGCCGATGGTCACGCCGAACTCAGCTAGCAGGCATTTGCACACAGCGCCCACAGCCACGCGGGCGGCGGTTTCGCGGGCGCTGGCACGTTCGAGGGCCAGGCGCAGGTCACGGTACCCATATTTGATGGCACCGGTCAGGTCGGCGTGCCCGGGCCGCGGCACGGTGAAGGGTGCGACCTGCCGGTTCTGCCAGCTGCGGTAGTCAAGATTGGCGATTTCCAGGGCAACTGGCGCACCGGTCGTGCGCTGGGCGACGACACCGGCCGTCAGGCTGACGGCGTCCTTTTCGATCTTCATGCGGCCGCCCGCGCCGTAGGCCACCTGGCGACGCGCCAGGTCGCGGTCGATGTCGGCCAGGGTGACGGGCACGCCGGCAGGCACACCTTCCAGGATAGCTGTCAGGCAGGGGCCGTGGGATTCGCCGGCCGTCAAAAATCGCAGCATGGTTGGAGTGACTCCAGGGAGGAAGTGCGGCGTCAGCTCAACGCCGGGGCAAGACACGCCATGGATGCAGGAAGGCATACCGTTCGCGCCACTGCCAGAACAGGATGGTGGTAGCCATGAGCAAAAACCCAGCAGCCGCCCCCAGCCAGACCGTATACAACGCGGGCAGCGGATTGGCAGCGGCCAGGAGTGTGAAGACCGCGGCGAGGGCTGTTTGTTGGGTGGCCGTGGCAAGCATTGCCTGGCGGGTGGTCGGTACCGGTGCAGCCGGCCGGCGTGCCTGATGCCACCAATTCTTGAGGTGTCGGCCGATCAGGTACAGGCGCGTAACGATCAGGCCGGCCAGCACAGCATGGACTGCACTGTAGTTGCCGTCAACCATCGCCAACCAGCCTATTCCCAGCAGGCCACCCAGCAGAACGGTGGTACCGGCCAGGAAACGTGGACTGCGCCAGCGACACGCTGTTACGTCAGCCCGTAGCAGTGGGTTGAGTTCGTAAACGACGCCCGTGGCCTGTCCCGCGCGGGCCACCACCAGGGTCAAACCGTAGTCGGCCCACATGAGGGCCCAGCTCAACAGGCAAAACAGGACGATGGTGGCTAGCTGACTGTCGATCATGCAGAAAACCTTTTGCCGAGCTGCTGTTCCGCCGCCTGGCGCATGACCTTGCGCGGCGGTTCCTGGCCAGTCCAGCCAGCCAGCGCAGCGGCCCCTTGCTCGACCAGCATACCCAGCCCGTCGATGGGACGAGCCCCGTCCGCCGCTGCCCGGCGCAGCAGCGCGGTCTGTCGCGGCACGTACACCAGGTCGTACACAACCTGGCCGGGTTGGAAGGGTACGGCCGGGTCCCAGGGCAACCCCTGGCTGGCCGGCCACATGCCCAAGGACGTCGTATTGATAACCAGGTCGACCCGGGCGACCCAGCGGGCGATGTCGTCAGGAAACTGCCCGCAGGTCACCGCCTGTCCGGGCCGGACCTGTTCGACCATTGCGGCCACTGCGTGGGCCCGCGGTAGGGAACGGTTGAGAATCACCACTGCACAGCCGGCCGTCGCCAGGGCATACACCACAGCCCGGCTGGCGCCACCTGCGCCCAGCACCAGGGCCCGGCGTCCACCGATCTGCACACCGTGGGCGGACAGATCGGCCAGGAAACCGTGGGCATCGGTATTGTCACCCACGAGTTGGGGGCATTCTAACACACCCGGCGGTGCAGTGTCAAGCACCGGCTGAGAGGGTATGGGTGGCGTTACCGTGATCGTGTTTACGGCACCAAGCGCAGCCGCCGCGGGCGTCAGCCGGTCCAGGAAGGGGATGACTGCCTGTTTGTGTGGCACGGTGACATTGGCACCCACAAAACCGAGGGCGCGCAGCCCGCGCACCGCATCACCGACGGCCGCGGGCGCCACCGGCAGCAGCGTGTAAACCCAGGGCAACCCCATCGCGGCCAGGGCAGCATTGTGCATCGCCGGGCTGAGCGAATGCTCGACCGGCCAGCCGATCAGCCCCAAAAGGCGCACAGGTGGCTCGCTCTCAGTCATGAATGCCTCCACCTGGCACCCTTCACCCTCTTCGCATACGACACGGTCGTCTCTCCCCTCAGTCCTGGCAGGCGGAGCAGGCCCGCCTGGTGCTCAAGCACCAGGCTAATAGCTGAAGGCCGCTAAAGCGGGCTGGGCGTTTGGCAAGCGTTTGAACGCCAGGATTGAACGCTTGGCTCACGCCAGTTCCGCCCCCAATTTGATGAGCACCCGCTCGAACCCCGGAAACGAATCAGCAATACAATTGGTGTCGTGCACCACCGTTTCACCCTGCGCCACCAGCCCGGCGACGATCAGCGCCATGGCCAGGCGGTGGTCGCCGTGGCTGTCGACGGCGCTGCCGCGCAGCAGCGTGGGACCTTCGACGACGAACCCGTCGGGCTGGGCTTCGATCTGCGCCCCCAGCTTACGCAGCTCCTCGACGATCGTGGCGATGCGGTCGGTCTCCTTCACCCGTAACTCGCCAGCGTCGCGTACGATGGTCGTGCCCTGGGCCTGGGTCGCGGCCACGGCTAGAATCGGCATCTCGTCGATGCCGCGCACCACGACATCGCCGGCGACGATGGTGCCGTGCAGGGGGCTGTATTGTGCGATGAGATCCCCGACTGGCTCGCCGGCCACATCGTGACTGTCTTCGATGACCAGATGCGCACCCATGGCGGTCAGGATGTCGAACAGGCCGCTGCGCGTGGGGTTGAGCACTACGGATGCCAGCTCGATACGCGATCCAGGCACCAGCAGGGCCGCCGCCATCAGAAACGCCGCCGAGGACATGTCGGCCGGGACTTCGAGATCGAGCGGCTGCAGCGGTTGCGTGGGTCGTTCGCTGGTGACGCGTGTCCCCAGGCTAATCACCGGCGCCCCCATCGCACGCAGCATACGCTCGGTGTGGTCGCGGCTGATGCCCTGGGGGTGCTCGTGGACGACGGTCAAATCAGGTGTAAACAGCCCCGCCAGCACCACCGCCGACTTCACCTGTGCGCTGGCCACCGGTAGTGCATAGTCGATACCGCGCAGACGACCTCCTTGAATGGCCAGCGGCGGCAAGCGCCCGCCCTGCCGGCCCAGGACGGTGGCACCCATCTTCCGCAGCGGCTCGGCCACGCGTGCCATCGGCCGCCGGCTGAGCTGGTCACTGCCGGCGAGCACCGTCATGACACCGGCGCCGGCGACCAGGCCGGCCAGCAGGCGCATGGTTGTGCCGGAACTGCGGCAGTCGAGGGCGTGCACTGGCTCCCGCAGGCCGTCCAGACCGCGACCGTGAACCAGCAGCGTTTGTCCGTCCGGCTCGTCTATCGTTATACCCAGGCCGCGCATGCAGCCGATGGTGGCCAGGCAGTCGCCCCCGCGCAGAAAGCCGCCGATGCGGCTGTCGCCCTCGGCGATCGCTCCCAGCAGGACCGCGCGGTGGGAAATCGATTTGTCCCCCGGCACCCGCACCCGCCCGCGCAGCGGTTCGGCGGCTTGAACCGTGACTTGATTCATGATTCTGTCTCCTGCCAACGTGCGATGAGGCCCGGCAGGTCGTCCAGCCGCCGCAGGCGCGCATCGGCGTGCACGGCGGCGTCCTGTTCGACACGATGATCGAGCTCGATCAACACGCCGCGCATGCCGGCGGCCTGGGCGCCACCCACGTCGATCAGCAGCCGGTCGCCGACGTAGATCGTCTCGTGCGACAGGCAGCCGAGCGCGGCCAAACCTGCCGCAAAGATCTCCAGTCTGGGTTTGACATAACCGAGGGAGGATGAATAGATACGCACCGGCAGAAATTCGAGCAGCCCGGCGCGCCCCAGGTCAGCATCGTGCAGCTGCGGGCTCCACCAGGTGTTGGAAATGAGACCGAGCTTGAGCCCCGCCGCGTCCAGGGTTTGCAGCACCTGGCGCGCATCACCATCGATGGGGTGTACGAAACGTTGGATAGTGCCGTAGTAGCACCACAGTGCGCCTGGCCAGTCATGGGCTGCCACGTTCAGGTGGAGCGCCTGCAGGGCGGTGCGGAAGGTGTCGTCCACGCAGCCACCGCGGCCGGCCGCTTCCAGGTTTTGATTCGTCGTGCGTGCAAACTGGCCCACCGATGCGACAAATGCATCGACCGCCGGCACAGCGTAACCAGCACGGCGCAGAAAGCCGTGCAGGGCGGTGAGGCCAGCGATATTGGCATCGAGAAAGGTCGTGTGGGGCTCCATGTAATGCAGCAGGGTGCCACCCAGGTCGAAGAGTACGGCGCGCACGGTCATGGCACGTCTCCGGTTCGTGTGGGGATCGACGCCCCGTCCGCACCGTTTGTTGCGGGCGGGTTGTCGTGGCGCTGCGCCAGGAAATCCTCTCGCAGCTGTTGGGCCCTGCCAAAAGCGGTACGCAGGGCAGTCTCGTCGCCCGCAGCTAACCATCCACGGCAGGACTCGAGAAAATCACCGACGCGATCGAAGGCGGCCAAGATGGCAACCTGGTTGGTCAGCATGATGTCGAGCATCATGCCGGGATCGCTGCCCGCCAGGCGAGTGGTGTCGCGGAAACCGCTGGCCGCCACGGTCCAGGCCAGCCCATCGCCGCCAGCCGTTGCCGTCATCAGGGCGGTGGACAGGACGTAGGGGACGTGACTGACCGCAGCGACGAGCTGATCGTGCCGGTCGGGGTCCAGCAACAGCGGGCGTGCGGCGAGGCTGTGAACCAGGGCGAGGGCCGTGGCCAGTGCCGCCTCACCGGTGCGCGGCAGCGGGCAGAGGATGAACGTCTTGTCCTGGTACAACGTCGCATCGGCCACGTCGATGCCGGCCCGCTCCTTGCCGCACATGGGATGTCCACCGATGACCTGGATCGATGCCGGAACGGCGGCCAGGGCCGCACAGATCGTCTGTTTGGTGCTGCCCAGGTCGATCAGCAGCGCGCCCGGTTTGAGAAAGGGGGCGACTTCCACGATCTGACGCAGAATGGTGCGCACGGGGGTGGCCAGAATCACTATGTCGGCGCTGGCGACGTCGGCCAGGTCGCTGCTGCCACGGTCGATGGCGCCCAAAGCGAGGGCGGCGCGCACATTGTCGGCGCGGCGGGCAATCCCAATTATCTCACCTTGATGGCCGGCTGCGCGCAGGGCAAGCCCCAGGGAGCCACCCATCAAACCGAGACCGACAATTGCAGTGCTGCGTCGGGCAAAGCGGGCGGGTGCTTCGGCTGCGGGTAAGGTAGCGGCGGACATCAAACAGCCCCCGTCAGCTCGAGACGCTGGGGTTGTAAGTTGTTCTGCAAGGCGGCAACGATCGCCGCACGCACGGCGCCGTATTCAGCCCGGCTGATGTTGACGCCCTGTTTCTCCTGGGGGTGCTGCGTCAGAATCGTGTTGGCCATCGATGGATGCTCCTTTCAAAGGCTGCGGCCCACAGCCTGGGCCACCCGTTTCAACTCACGCACCAGCTGGGCAAATTTGTCCGGCTTGAGGCTCTGCGCGCCGTCGGACAGGGCATCGGCCGGGTGCGGGTGAACTTCGATCATCAGGCCATCGGCGCCGGCCGCGATGCAGGCCTTGGCCGTGGGTACCACCAGGTCCCACTTGCCGGTGCCGTGGCTGGGATCGCCGATGATCGGCAGGTGGCTGAGCTGTTTGACCACCGGAATGGCGTTGATGTCGAGGGTGTTGCGCGTGTAACGCTCGAAGGTACGAATCCCGCGCTCACAGAGCATCACCTGGTAGTTGCCGTGGCTCAGGATGTATTCGGCGGACATCAGCCACTCTTCGATCGTGGACATCATGCCACGCTTCAGGAACACCGGCCGGTTCGATTCGCCCACGGCGTGCAGCAGGGCGTAGTTCTGCATGTTGCGCGCACCGATCTGCAGGATATCGGCGTACTGGGCAACCAGGGCCACTTGTTCGGGGGCCATGACCTCGGTCACGATCGGCATGCCGGTTTGTTCGCGTGCCTCGGCCAGGATTTGCAGGCCGGCTTCGCCCATGCCCTGGAAGGTGTAGGGTGAGCTGCGCGGCTTGAAGGCGCCGCCGCGCAGGATGTGGGCGCCGGCCTCTTTGACCGCCCAGGCGGTTTCGAGCAGCTGTTCGCGGCTTTCGACGGCGCACGGGCCGGCCATGAGCACCAATCCCGGCCCGCCGATGTGCACGCCGTTGAGTTTGATAACCGTATCTTCGGGGTGAAAATCGCGCCCGGCGATCTTGAACGGCTGCAGGATGCGCACCGTCTTTTCGACCCCTTCCATCATCTCGAACATTTCGCGGTCCACGATCGGTTTGTCGCCGACGACACCAATGATCGTGCGGGCTTCGCCTTCGCTCAGGTGAACCTTGTAGCCCATGGTTTCGACGCGCCGGACGACCGTAGCCACATCACGCGTGCTGGCGCCCGGTTTCATGACGATAATCATCTTATCTCCTCTACAGCTCGCGTTCCATGGCGGCGGCAATGCGTCGCAGCTCGGCCATCAGGTTGACGAACTTCTCTGGTTTGAGGCTCTGTGCGCCATCGGACAGGGCTGCTTCGGGATGGGGGTGGACTTCGATAATCAGGCCATCGGCGCCGGCAGCGATGGCCGCGCGCGCCATGGGGCTGACCAACTCCCATTTGCCGGTACCATGGCTGGGATCGGCGATCACCGGCAGATGGCTGAGCTGTTTCAGCACCGGCACGGCGTTCAAATCAAAGGTGTTACGCGTGTACTGCTCGAAGGTACGGATGCCGCGTTCGCACAACATGACCCGGTAGTTGCCGTTGCTCAGGATGTACTCAGCCGACATCAGCAGCTCTTCGATCGTCGACATCAGCCCGCGTTTGAGCAGGACCGGTCGCTGTACTTTGCCCACGGCGTGCAGCAGGCCGTAGTTCTGCATGTTGCGCGCACCGATCTGCAAGATGTCGGCGTATTCGGCGACCATCGGAACGGCCTCGGGCGTCATCACTTCGGTGACAATGTGGAGACCGGTGGCTTCACGGGCTTCGGCCAGGTATTCCAGCCCTTTGAGGCCTAGTCCCTGGAAGGAATAGGGCGAGCTGCGCGGCTTGAACGCGCCGCCGCGCAAAATCTGGGCGCCGGCCTCCTTGACCGCCCACGCTGTTTCGAGGAGCTGGTTGCGGCTCTCGACCGAACACGGCCCGGCCATCACCGTCAGGCGCTTGCCACCGATCTTGGTGCCGTTGAGGCCGATGACGGTGTCTTCGGGCTTCGAGGTGCGGCTGGCCAGCTTGAACGGGTGCATCACCACCATCGTCTTTTCGACGCCGGGCATCACTTCGAAGATTTCTTTGTCGATTTTGCGTTCGTTGCCGACGATGGCGATCACGGTGTGTTCTTCGCCGTAGATGGGATGGGGGTGCAGCCCCAGCTCCTGCACGCGGGCAATGACGGCACCGATCTCACCGGCGGTGGCGTTTGGTTTCATGACGACGATCATAATTTCTTCTCCTTTGGTTTTACCACAGAGAACGCACAGGTCACACAGGTTTTTTGATCTGCTGCCACGCGTGTCATATCTGCAGGAGCGTGCTTTGGGCGCTGCCATTTATGTCTGGCATGCGCGCGGCCGGATACGAACCGAGCAGCTTGACGAAGGCGGCGCGGGCCAGCACGGCGACCAGGGCCTGCTGGCAGCTGGGCTGGCGCCAGTCACCCTCGAAATCGAGATAAAAGACATAATTCCAGGGCCGGTTACGACGTGGCCGGCTTTCGAGTTTGGTCAGGTTGATGCCGCGGCTGGCGAATTCACCCAGGCAGCCGTGCAGCGCGCCGGGGGTGTGGGGGGTGGCGAACACCAGCGAGGTCTTGTAGGCGGTGGCCGGTTCGCTGTCTGGTTCGACCAGCGTGTCCTGGGAACGCATGCCGATCACGAAGAAACGCGTGAAGTTCCAGACCAGGTCTTCGATGCCTTCTTCGAGGATTGTGAGGCCGTAAGTATGGGCGGCCAGGGCGCTGGCGATGACGGCGATGCCCGGTTCGGGGTGGGCAGCCAGTTCTTTGGCGCTGCCCGCCGTGTCGTACCAGGGGATCGCTTTCCAGCCGTGTTGGTTGAGGTACCGCTCGCACTGGGCCAGGGCCTGCGGGTGCGAGCGAACCTGCGTGATGGCGGTCAGTGGTGTACCGGCGGTGCTCAACAGGTTGTGCCGCACGCGCAGGAAAATCTCACCCACCACGTGCAGATCGCGCTCCAGGAGCAGATCGTACGTTTTGTTGATCGAGCCCGCCAGCGAGTTTTCCACCGGCACGACCCCCAGCTGCGCCTGGCCCTGTTCGACGGCGGCAAAAATCTCCTCGAAGGTGTGGCAGGGTTGGGTGTCGACGATGGGTCCGAAATGTTGGCGGATCGCTTCCTCCGAGTAGGCCCCGTGTTCACCCTGGAATGATATGATCATGTCAACCTCTTCCGGCGCGCCAGGCGGTGAGCTGCCGTTCGATCCAGTCGTTGAGTGCCTCCCAATCGACCGGCGGCAGGTCGGCTTTGTCGGGGCGCAGGTGCACGGCGCCGCGCACGTAGACGTGCTGGATGCGGTCCTGGGGCAGGCCGGTGTTCCACAGGAGCAGCACGCGCACACACCCGCTGACCGCCCCGGGCACGTCCATCTCGTGCCCGCACAGCAGGGGCACGTCCAACCAACCGAGCTGGCGGGCGGCCAGGGCGGGAAACTCGGCGTTGACGTCGCGCGTGGTCGTGAAGAAAACGCTGGCCACGTCCTGCGGGCGAACGTCGTTCAACCGGATGATCAGCGCCAGCAGTTCCCGCGTACGGCGCAGAATCTCTTCACTCGTATTGGCGTCGACAGTGGTGGCACCGCGAACACCGCGGCAGGCAATGGTCAAACGATCCTCCTCGATTTCCAAACAGGCGAACAAAAAAGCGTGGAGGTGCTCCACGCTTTCTGATCGTATGGGTTTGAACGTCGTTGTCGTTACCCGGTGGCGTGGGGCGAGGCGCTGTCGCGCCAGAAGCCTGCATAAAAATAGGCAAAATAAAACCCACGCCAGGCAAAGCCGCGTGGGTTGCGCACAGCCGCAGACGACACAGCAAGACGGTTGCTGCGTTCATTCCATGATGATGCGGACTGTCTGGCAAGCGTGCGCATGATCGAACCTATTGGCACCGGGTTGGAATGGCGTGATGTTAGCACAGGTTGTGGCATCTGTCAAAGTTGGGTGGTGGAGCGTCTTGTGCGCGTACGCAGTGTATTGCCGAATCTGAGGTATTCGCTATAATACAGATCGGTCGTGTGACGCGAATCATCAGAAGAGGAGGGTTGGTGATGCGCTGGTTCTTCCTGGTGACCGCCGTCATGCTCCTTCTGCTGTCGTCTTGCGTCCCGGTCGAGAGGAATCGGTGTGTGGGTCACACCCTAGGGCGTTTTGTGCCAGAGGGAGTGTCAGTAGATAGCGCCATCAATGGGCGCCCGGTAAGCAGGCCATGACCGAACGTCAGCAACTCGAACAAGCGATGGCGGCGTTGGAGCAGCAGCGTGACGTATTGGGTGACGTGGCGGTGGAGGCTGCCCTGACCGGTTTGCGCCAAAGATTGCAGTCACTGGACGAACCGGTTTCCCACCTGCCACCCGCGACGACCGCGCAGCGCAAGTACGTTACCGTGCTTTTCGCTGATGTATCTGGTTACACCGCCCTGAGCGAGAGGCTCGATGCCGAAGTGGTACATGATACCATGGACGCACTTTGGCATAGATTGGATGCAATCATCACCACCCACGGCGGCAAGATCGACAAACACATCGGAGATGCCGTGATGGGACTGTGGGGTGCCGATGCTGCGCACGAAAGCGATCCCGAGAACGCTATTCGGGCCGCACTGGCGATGCAGGCCGCGTCACACAGCCTGGCCGAGGGGCACAGCAACAAGCTCCAGCTGCGGATTGGCATTAACAGTGGGCCCGTGTTGTTGGGCGCCGTCGGCACAACCAGCGAAGTTACGGCGCTGGGCGATACGGTCAACCTGGCATCACGGCTTGAACATGCCGCACCCGTAGGCGAAGTATTGATTTCACACGACACCTACCGTCTCGTGCGCGGCATTTTCGATGTCGAACCCCAACAGCCGCTGATTATCAAGGGCAAACATGAGCCTGTGCGCGCGTATCTCGTCAAAGCGGCGAAAGCACGTGCGTTTCGTCTGGCCACGCGTGGTGTGGAGGGCATCGAGACGCGCACAATTGGGCGCACAGCCGAGCTGAGGATACTGCAGGATGCCTACCACGACATCACAGCCAAGCCGGCGAGATCCCGCGTGATTACACTCGTTGCCGAGGCTGGCATCGGCAAGAGCCGCCTGCTCTACGAACTTGAGAACTGGATCGAGCTCCTGCCCCAATCGACCCGCCAATTCAAAGGTCGCGCCGTACCCGAAACACAAAACCAACCCTACAGCCTGCTGCGGGACCTGTTTCGCCGGCGTTTCGACATCCGCGAGAGTGATCCTGCCGACCAGGTTCGTGCCAAGTTCGAAGCCGGCATGGGCGACTTTCTGGAGCCAGGGCAGGTCCACCTGGTCGGTTATCTGGTAGGGTTCGATTTTTCGG
>CAZXQZ010000003.1:0-6601 GCA_964642445.1 uncultured Anaerolineae bacterium | reverse complement strand
GTGAGATTCTGCAAAAGGCCGAGACTGTACCCGTGGAACTGCGCACACAGATTGTTGCCTATTCCGAAGGCAATCCCTATTACATCGAAGAGCTGGTCCGTATGCTGCTAGAGACTGGCGTCATCGAACAGACGGCCGAGCATTGGCGCGTCGTAGCAGGCCGATTGCAAGATTTGAAGGTGCCTGCGACCCTGGTAGGTATCTTGCAGGCGCGTCTCGATCGCCTCTCACCTAACGAACGCATCGTTCTGCAGCGTGCCTCGGTGATTGGTCGTTTTTTCTGGGATGCGGCACTGAGTTCTTTACATGCCGAAAACGAGCCTGATCCCGACGTTCAGGCAGGATTACAGAGAGTGCAGACACGCGAGCTTATCTACCGGCGTGAAATGTCGGCATTCGCCGAGGCGCAGGAATATGTTTTCAATCATGCCATTCTGCGCGATGTCGTCTATGAGTCGGTGTTGCTGCGGCTGCGGCGGGGATATCACCGGCAAGTCGCGGAGTGGCTGGAGATGCACGGCGGCACCCGCCGTTCCGAGCATTTAGGGCTGATTGCCGAGCACTATCACCGGGCAGGAGAACTGGCAAGGTCCGCGCAATTTTTGATCGAGGCCGGAGAACGGGCACTGCAGACCAACGCATTTCGCCAGGCACAGCTCTATTTTGCCCAGGCGCTGGCAATGACATCTGGGTCTACCGACGCGCAACCTTTACAACGTATGGAGATGACGGTTTTGTGTCGCCTGGGTGATGCGTACTCCAGGCTGGGTGAGCTGCCAGACGCGCGCGCTCATCTGCAGCGCAGCCTGGCCGTGGCGCGGCGACTGGAGAACGCCGCGGGTACGACCAACGCACTCAACGAGCTGTCTTGGGTGGCGCTGCGCCAGGGTGAATTTGCCGAAGCCCGGCATATGGCGGAAGAAGCTTTGGCCCTGGCCCAAAGCACCGATGACCTCAACGCCAGCGCCCTCGCCTACCGCCGGCTGGGTATCATTCACGCCTATCAAGGTGAGAATCAAACCGCAACCCTGCAGTTTGCGCAAGGCTTACGCCTGTACGAATCCGCAGGCAATCAATCCGGCATCGTGGCTTGCCTCAACAACATGGGGATTACGGCCAAGCGCCAAGGCGAGAT
This sequence comes from uncultured Anaerolineae bacterium, assembly GCA_964642445.1. GTDB lineage: Bacteria > Chloroflexota > Anaerolineae > SSC4 > Amarolineaceae > SSC4. Next base: position 5,466 of record CAZXQZ010000003.1, on the reverse strand, counting down.
CCCCATTGCCATAGGCTATTACGCGCGCGCCCTGGACCTGGCTCGGGACATTGGTGACCGTTTGCACATGGCTAACTGCCTCAACAATTTAGGTGTCATCGCACTTGCACAGCACGATCTGCCTTCCGCCGAGCACAGTCTTGGCGAGGCTTTGACGATCTATCGCGAAATTGGCAGTCACGTGGATGCACTCAGCAGCATGATTACGCTCGGCGAGGTCATGCGCGCACGCGGCGACTATGACGCGGCCTCTCATCACTATCGCAACGCCCTGGCTGAGGCGATGGCGCGCAGGGCGTTTCCCATGGCACTGTTTGCCCTATTGGATCTGGCTGATCTGGAACTGCTGGCCAACCACGATCAGCTAGCCGGTGAGTTGTTGGGTTTGGTCTTGCATCACCCATCAACCGAAATCGAGGCGCGCCAGCGCGGTGGCATGCTCGTTGCGCAACTGCAGGCCAGGATGGGGCCGGCAGCAACCGAGCAGCTACTGTACCCAGGCAGGACAAGAGACCTGGAGAGTGTCGTTGCAGCACTTCTCGCGGCAGAATAGGAGCATGATGGACACAAAACTTGTGACCCGCTATGCCCTGCGTGAGACGATGGGGCTGGTCATCATGGGTGTGGCCCTGTTCTGGTCGGCCGGTACCGTCGACTGGTGGCCGGGTTGGGCCGTACTGGCGGTGATGGCGGGGTGGATCGTGGCGACGGCGGTCGTCATCATCCGCACCAACCCCGACCTGCTGGCGGAGCGCCTCGGTCCGCGCAAAGGGGCCAAGGGGTGGGACACTGCGATCTTGGGTGCCCTGGGATTGTTACAGCTCGGTCGTTACATCGTCGCCGGGCTGGATCAACGGTTTGGCTGGACGGGTGATTTCCCCTTGGCGGCGCAGCTGGCGGCGCTGGGCGTGTGCATCCTGGGTTATACCATCGTGGTGTGGGCCACGGCGTCCAACGCTTTCTTTTCGCAGGTTGTGCGCATCCAGCCGGAGCGTGGCCACACCGTTGTGACCAGTGGGCCGTACCATTATGTCCGTCATCCTGGTTATGCCGGCGCTCTGCTCTACGAGCTGTTCGTGTCGATATTGCTGGCTTCCTGGCCGGCGCTGCTGCTGAGTGCCCTGAACGCCGGCCTGCTTGTGCTGCGCACTGCCCTGGAAGACCGTACCCTCCAGGCCGAGCTGGCAGGTTATGCAGACTACACGCGGCAGGTGCGCTACCGGCTACTGCCAGGCGTTTGGTGAATCTGTGATTTTGAATTTTGCTGCGAAGTGTATATACTATCGTGTATACAATCAGGGGAGGTGACAAGATGGCGACTGCAATTGCCAGAGTATTTACCAGCGGTAACAGCCAGGCCATTCGTTTGCCTAAGGAATTTCGCCTCGATACTACAGAAATGTTTATCCATAGGTCTGGTGACAGCCTCATCCTGACCCCACGCATGACATCGTGGGAAGGCCTCGTCGAAGGGTTGAGTGGTCTGAGTGATGACTTCGATGTCACCGGGGGGCTTGCAGCTGATGTACATCGGGAGTCGTTGGCGTGATTCGCTACATGCTGGATACCAACGCGTGCATCGGTGTGATCAACGACAGACCGCCGGCTCTGCGCGCCCGATTATTGCAGTTGAGTCCCGAAGAGGTCGCTATCTCGCAAATCGTGCATTACGAGCTGGCCTTTGGCGTCTGTAAATCGGGACAGCCACAGCGGAACCAGGCTAATCTGACGCATTTTCTGAGATACGTCCAGGTGCTCGAATGGGGTGAGGAACAGGCTTTGGAAGCGGCGCAAATTCGCTGCGATTTGGTGCGTCGGGGGCGTCCCATTGGTCCATACGACGTACTCATCGCCGCTCATGCCCGCTCACTCAAGGCTACCCTGGTGACGCATAACACCGGTGAGTTTGGGCGCGTCGATGGTTTGCTTGTGACAGACTGGGAATCGTGATGCCGGGTTGGCGCACGTTCGGGGCACCTTGAACCAGGTCTGGAGCGTTTCCTTCCTACTGGTGGGACTCGGGTTATCGGCCTGTGGTGTCGTGCTGTTGTTGCAGCGGCGCGCGATCATCGCGCGCTCACGGTTGGCCGAAGGGACGGTCGTCGAGCTGCAGCGGTGGCGCGCCGAGGGTGAGTACGTGCGGACGCGCACTGAAGAAGGATCGAGGGTGCAGCCGAAGTATCTCTACCGTCCGGTGGTCCAGTTCACAACGAACCGCGGACGCCGGGTGCGGTTCGTCGCCGGTGTGGCTATGCGTCCCGCACCCTACCAGATTGGCATGCGTGTCCCTGTGTTGTATGAACCAGGCAATCCACAGCAGGCACGCATCAACCGGTTTATCGATCTGTGGTTCTACGTGCTGCTGCTGATCGGCTTTGGGGTCTTTTTTGTCGTCATGGGATTGTTGGGTTACACCCTGTCTTTGCCTTCGTGAGCGGTCTGAGCTGTGGGTATACGTCCATTTGATGACACCGACCGCCCCTGGGCAGCGGCGCTGATCAGCGAACACTTTGGCTCGACGCGTGTCGTGTCGCGAGGAGTCTTGCACGATGCACTGCAGCTTCCAGGACTGGTCGCGGTGGCAGATGGGGCGCCGGTTGGGCTGGTGCTCTACCGGATTGTGCAAGACGAATGCGAAGTGGTCGTACTCGTTGCCATGCAGCCACGCCGTGGGATTGGCCGTGCCCTGCTGCTAGCCGTGCGTCAGCTGGCACAGCAGGCCGGTTGTACCCGTTTGTGGTTGGTGACGACGAACGACAACCAGGGCGCGCAGGCGTTCTATCAGGCACAGGGCATGCGGCAGGTGGCGGTTCATCGCGGTGCTGTTGCCCAGGCCCGTGCGTTCAAACCGGACATCCCATTGATCGGTGAGAATGGCATCCCAATCGAGGACGAGGTCGAGTACGAGTTCTTACTCGATGGCGGTTGAGCTGCGCGTTGCCACCGGTAGTGACGAGATGTATGTATCCAACCAGAACTCGCCTTTTTCACAACTCCATCAGGATGCGCAGACTGTCCTCGACCCGCCGCAGCGTGGCGGCCGAGACGGTGCCCCATGGTCGTGATCCCAAACGATCTTTGGCGATTGAACGAACCGCATCACACAGAACATAGCTGCGTGCAGAGAGACCCCCTTCGGGTGGATCGACGGGTACATGAACCGGAATGCGCCGGTCGGTACGGGTGAGTGGGAGCACAATCACCAATCCTGCCGGTCCATGATTGAACATGTTGGTAGAAACAACCAGCACCGGTCGCGCACCGGCCTGTTCATGACTGCGCGTCGGGTTCAGATCGGCCAGCCAGATCTCGCCGCGGTTTGGCTGTGGTGGCATCTAGCAATCCTCCAGGCCATCGGCGAGGGTTTGTTCCCAGGCCAATCGTTCTTTTTCCAATTCGTCCCAGGCATCGGCATCGGTCTGGAGTGCCGCGTAGGCGGCATTGGTAGACTCCAGCAGCTGCTGACGCCGGTACGCTTCGAGGGCTTGCTCCAAAACGGACTGCATCGAAGCACCTGATGCCTGTGCAAGCTGCTGTAGGAGATCGCGCATCGATGTCGAGATGCGGATCGTCGTGGTTGTCATGTCTACCTCATAATACACATTTGTGCTTACAAATCAATCTACAGGATTATATCATTTGGCAATTGATCCGTCAACCATACGCCTTCAGTGACGCTTATTTGACCTCGATACTTGGGCGATTTGACAGAATCCACGATTGGCTATACAGTCTGCCTGATTGTGTGATGCTTGTACATTACTTGCTGGGCAATCAGTCACCTGGGATCGACCAATGGACGAACCCAAGAGTAGAACCACCTCGATTGCGGTCGCAGTCATCGGGTTTGCCGGCATCGTGTTGGCGGCCTTGATTGGCGCGTACAGCCAGCAGGCCGCCGTCGAACGACCGATCCGCGCCACCCAGACCGCCGAGTCACGCGGCGCCGCCACGCTCATTCCGGCCGGTGCGCTTGACTCTGTCACCGCCACGCGACAAGAATCAGACGGTTTGCCGGCGTCGGTGACCGCAGGTTCAGCGACTTCACCCATCGAAGGCGCCTCCACCGCGCCGACACCGCGCATTCCACCGTGGGAGCTTTTCGCCGAGCCACCGGTCGCCAGGAACAACGTGGGTGGTGAGCATACGGTGTTCGTCACCCTGCGTGATCTGAATGGTTTTGTGATTACCGGGGCCGCGGTGCACCTGGTGATCGAGCAAGGACCGCACGCCGGCCTGCGGTTGACTTTGCCAAGCGATGCCGACGGCCATGTCGTTTTCGCCTACACCGGTGAAGAGGCCGGCACGGACGTCATTCGTGTCTGGATGGGAACCGATACATACGACGCTGCGCCGTCAGGCATGCGGGCCGAGGTCACCTGTCAGTGGCTGTGAGACAGATAATTCAGCGGGGTGTGGCCTGGGTTGCCCAAATTGGCGCCGACCCCAGTGACGGTGATGATCTTCGGCTGCGTAAATCGCTGCTGGTCATCTGCGCCGTTCCCTTCATGCTGGCCGGCGCCGCCTGGGGCCTGATGTATGTGCTGTTTGGGGAACCCCTGGCGGGAGCGATTCCGTTCTCGTACGCCGTCATCTCTCTTTCCAGCATTGTGTATTTTGGCCTGACGCGCCGCTATAGCTTTTTCTGTTTCAGTCAGCTTACCCTGATCCTGCTGCTCCCCTTCTTTCTGATGGCTGCGCTCGGCGGCTTTGTCAATGGCAGCGCGGTGATTCTGTGGGCTTTGATTAGCCCCTTGGGTGCGATGCTCTTCGATGAACCGGGCCGGGCACCCCGCTGGCTGCTGGCCTTTGTGGGTCTCGTCGTTCTCAGTGGTTTGATTCAGCCCTTCCTGCGGGCCACCAACAACCTGTCACCCGCGTTGATCACCTTCTTTTTTGTCATCAACCTCATCGGCGTGGGCTTGATTGTCTTTTTGATGTTGTTTTATTTTGTTGGGCAGAAAAATGCATTGCAGGCACGATCGGAGTCGCTGTTGTTGAATATCCTGCCCAGGGAAATCGTGACAATCCTGCGCAATGAGCCACGTGCGATCGCCGACCATTTTGAAGGCGCCAGTATCCTGTTTGCCGATGTCGTAGATTTCACACCGATGTCCGCCGCAATGACGCCGGTCGAGCTGGTGGAACTGCTCAACGAGGTGTTTTCCTATTTCGATTCATTGGTCGAAAAGCACGGATTGGAGAAGATCAAGACGATCGGCGACTGTTACATGGTTGCGGCCGGTGTGCCGCGCCCGCGTGCCGACCACGCCCAGGTGCTGACGCGTATGGCCATCGAGATGCGTGACTACGTCAACCAGCACGAATTTTCTGGTCGCAAGCTGGCTTTTCGGATTGGACTGAACTCAGGACCCGTCGTGGCCGGCGTCATTGGGCGCAAGAAGTTCATCTACGACCTGTGGGGCGACGCGGTCAATACGGCCAGCCGCATGGAATCGCATGGCC
>CAZXQZ010000002.1:0-63663 GCA_964642445.1 uncultured Anaerolineae bacterium | reverse complement strand
TCCAACCTCCATCACGCCTCGATCATCGTCAGCACATTCAACAACCGTTCATAATCGTTCTTGAGCAGTGAAGCCACCTCACGCGCGGCTTTGGCCAACCAGTCTCCGTCCGGACCGCGGGTCTCGTACACCCAGCGGATGTGCGCCGCCAGCAGCTGATCGGGCGACAGCTCGCCCGGCACGTTGAGCAGCAGCCGCAGGTAGACCAACGTTTCGCTGAACTGCTCCACCGTGGCGGGTCCACATGGCACCACCGAAAAGTGCAGCGGGGGCGGCTGGGCCGGCAGATGCTGGCGGATGCGGCCGCTGCCCTGGCGGTAGCCCACCAGCCGGGCGCTGAACTCCGTGCGCAGCGTTTTGGCCAGCTGCGGATGTGCCTGGTAGATGCTGGCATCGAAGGCGTCGTCCGTGCTGCGCCGAACGACACGGCGCCCCGGATCCAGCCCGCCTGTGCTGCCAAAGCTGACGACGGCGTACACGGTGAGATCAGCGGTGGGCTGCACTTCCACCAGGCTGCCCAATGCCGGCGGCTGGTGCAGCGTAAAACTCTCGGCGACGAACTGCGTGGTGTTGGTCGCGATAATTTCACCACATCGGTCCATGGTCAGATGCTCCGTTCGCGTTTGGTGCGGTCTTTCATCGAGCGCGTGTAGACGATACCACGTTGGGCCAGTGCCTCTTCCAACAACCGCTCCACCAGGGCGCGATCCCCCAGGTTGATCACGGCCTGCTCGTGCGCTTCGACCAGGGCGGGCGGAAAACCGCTGCCCCGCCGGCATTGGTCCACCACCACGGCGTGCACGCGGTCCAGCAGCGCCGCGTCATCGGCCACCCACTGCGGCACCTCGACGCGCCCGATCTCATTGCCCACGTTGACGTAGAAAAAGAGCACGTGCTGCGCGGGGTTGTTGTAGAAACGCAGGACGGGCTGCTGGCTCTTGAAAAGGGCTGAACGCTGGCCGGGGCGCAGAACACCCGCCAACAACTGGCGGTCCTCCAGCGGCACGAGGCCACCGCAGTGCGGCGTTCCCCGTTGGCGCAGTGTCTCACAGCGGCTGCACACCACGTGCGGATCGGGACACATGCCAACCCGCAGCGCATTGATCACCTCGTCGCTGCCGGGAAAACTAATGTAACTGGCCAGGGGAATGCGCCGCGTGCGAAAATCCTCCAAAGCCACACGGTAGGGGCCCAGAAAACGCTCGCGCGTCGCCTCGCTGAGACCCGGACTGTCGAGTCCCCACAGAATCAGGGTGCCATCGCGCAGGGCAACCACCTCTGGCTCACTCACTGCGGTTGCAGCCTGGCCCAGGATTTCCAGCTCGGCCACGGCCATCTGCACCGCCAGCAGCGCCCCGTCGATCGGCAGCGTCTGGTAGTGTGGCTCGATGTAGACCTCTTCGTCGCGGTGGTAAAGGCGGCAGGTACTGTCCAGCTCGGCATCGGGGCGTGTACCGTACGTCAGCACCGCATAGCCCGTATTGATCAGGTAAAAACGCACCGGGCTGTGCCGGTCGGGGTTGATCGAGGAACCATCGGCGGCCACGACACAGAAATCGGCCGGGAGGGGTGGCAGGTCGACCGCGCGGGCCAGGGCCGCCACCGGGTAAGCCGTCAGCCATCCCGGGCGCGCCGCCCGATCTTCCAACCGCCGCCGAATGTGCGCCGCATCCTGCGCCGCATATTCGGCCCGCGCCGCCAGCAGCCGGTCGTACGTTTCGTCGATCGTCAACCCAGCCGCCATCTCGGCCAGGGCATCGGTGATCAATTCCAATTTGAGCGGCATCGAGGTGGTCCATCCAATCAGAACAGATTTTCGTTGTCATTTTACCGCAACTCAATACCCTGTCAAACTGGCCCCGTAGTGATTCCCCACAAATTTCCGGCTAACTGCGAATAACGCCAATGTGCACGAAATTGGGTCTGTGGATGTGAACGTTTCCCATCACAGAGACGTTTGGCGAAGATTGGCGTTATTCGCGGTTAATTGTTAGCGGTCCCCATCGTGCTTTACGTTTTTGGTATCCTGTAGTAAAATTGTTGCATGATTCGTCTCCTCCATTTTGCCGACCTGCACCTGGGCGTCGAAAACTACGGGCGGTTCGATCCCGAAACCGGGCTCTCCTCGCGCGCCCTCGACTTCCTGCGTGCGTTCGATGACGTCATTGAATACGCCATCGGCGGTGACGGTACCGGCCCTGCCGATTTGGTCGTGTTCGCCGGGGACGCCTTCAAAACACGCGACCCCAACCCAACCTACCAGCGCGAGTTCGCCCGGCGGATTCACCGGTTGGCGGTGGTCGAAAAGATCCCGGTCTTTCTCCTGGTGGGCAACCACGACATGCCCAATGCCGCCGGCCACGCCGACAGCCTGGATATCTTCCGCACCCTCGAAGTACCAGGGGTGACGGTGGCCCGCCGCCCCGATCTGTTCAGCGTGCCGACGCGCCAGGGGCCGCTGCAGATCATTGCCCTGCCCTGGGTCACACGCAGTGCCCTGCTGGCGCGCGAAGACTACCGGAGTGCAAGCCTGGATGAGATCAACACGCTGATGTTGGAGCGCCTGCAGCGGATCATCGACGACCTGCTGGCGCGGGCCGATGCCCGCGTGCCCACGATCATGGCGGTTCACGGCACCGTGCAGGGCGCCGTCTTCGGCTCGGAGCGCAGCATCATGTTGGGCTATGACCTGGTGCTGCCCCGCAGCCTGGTGGGCCATCCGCAGGTCAGTTACGTGGCCATGGGTCACATCCACAAGCACCAGTGCATCCTGGAGTCGCCCCCGGTCGTGTATGCGGGCAGCCCTGAACGCATCGACTTTGGTGAAGCAGGTGAAGACAAGGGCTTGGTGTGGGTGGAGATTGACGGTGCGGGCGAACCGGCCCGGTGGCATTTCCGGCCGCGGGCCGCACGTCCATTTATGCACATCGATGTCGAAGCCACGACGGACGATCCGACCGAGGCCGTTCTGAAGTCGCTCGCCCAGCGCACGCTGGATGGTGCGATCGTGCGTGTCGTGATTCACACCTCGCCTGAGCTCGAGCCGCACATCGACTACAACCAAATTTATCGGGCCCTGGTGCCGGCGTTTCACGTGGCCGGCGTCGTGCCCGAGGTGCGCCGTCCGGCACGCCTGCGGCTGTCCAGTGATGCGGAAAGCATCGAATCCCTGCAGCCGCGTGATGCCGTGGCACGCTATTTTCTGTACCGCCAGGTGGCACCCGAGCGGTTGGCCCGCCTGATGCAGCTCGCCGATTCGATCATGCGCCGTGATGATACCGCGGGAGGCGACCCATGAAGATAGAACTCACGACAGCTGTCGGTCAACTGGCAGTCGACAAAGGTCAGATCATCCCCAATGCGCCCAACGCACGGGCCGTCGAGCCTGGCGACGCCAAGGGCAACCTCTACCTGCTGCTGGAGCTGAGCGGCCCGGAAACCGGGCGCACACGCCTCTACCGGCAGATCCTCAACGACGTCCAAACGACCTTCTACCAGGCACCCGGCAACATTGCCGACGTGCTGCATCACTCCGTCTCGCGCGCCCACAGCATCCTGCACGAAGTCAACGCTGGCCAACCACCCGACCAACGCTGGCGCGGCGGTATCAGCTGCGTGGCCCTCTATCGTGACCACGTCTATCTGGGCCAGGCTGGCCCTGCCCTGGTGCTGGTAACGCATCCCACGACGGTGGAGATGTTTCCCGCCGACTCGAACCCGCCGACCGTGGCCCTGGGCGATGACGACGCCCCCATGGTCGATCTGTATCACACACGCATCGAGCCCGACAACATGCTGCTGCTCTTGCAAAGCGGCTGGCTGCAGCAGACCGATGTCGAGACCCTGGCCGGTGTCACCACCGCACCCACCGTCGAGGCCGCACTGGAAGTGTTGGCCGACCTGGCGGGCAATGCACGCCTGGCCGCACTGGCGATTGGCACCCGTCTGGCGGCAGCAAAGCCGGCCGCCGCTCCCAGCGCAGCACAAGTCACAGCAACCACCGCCGCAGTCGCCAAATCCTCCCCACCTGCCCAACCCGTCGACGATGTGGCCGATTGGGAACAGGACAAACAATGGTGGGAGGAGGCCAGTGCAACCGCCGCAGCTGCCGGACCACCCGCCACGGCAAAGCCGGCCGGTCCTGCGCAGGCCGCCGGCATGGCCGCGGCAGGCAGCGCCATGCTGCAAGGCAGCCGGCGCCTGGTCGAGGGCATGCTGCCCGACAAACCAGGCACTGCGCCGGCCACAACCGCGACAGGTCAGGCAGCACCGGTTCCAACTGCGCAAAAGAAAACGCCGCGCCCGCGCAGATCGCGACCGGCGGCGGCGCCGGCCGGCCGCTCGCGGCTGCCCATGATTCTCGCCTTGATCATCATTCCCCTTCTCATTCTTGGCCTGGTCGGCATCATCTACCTGCTGCGCGGCCGCGATCGGGAGAATCGATTCCAAGGGCTGATCCAGGATGCCCAGGCCGCCGTTGCATCGGCCAACGGGCTCGAAGAAACACAGGCGCGCACACGGCTGACAACCGCGCTGGACAATGTCAACGAAGCGCTGATCCTCAAGCCGGGTGATGCGGATGCGCTGCAGCTGCACGATACGGTGCAGAGTGAACTGAACCGGGTCAACCGGGTGGCACCCCTCTACCTGGTCGCACCGCTCAAAGAGTTCACCGGCACCGATCGCGAATTGAGCCGCGTCCTGGTCAACGGCGGTGACATCTACGTATTGGATCGTGGCCGCGATACGGTGGAACGATTCCGTTTGAACAACCTGGGGGATGGTTTGCAGCCCAACGAAGGCGGCGTCATCATCGAACGCGGCAAAACCGTCGGCTCGACCGTCGTCGGCGAATTGGTCGACATGGTGTGGGCATCGCCGGCCGGCGCACGTACCCAGGCCGCCCTGCTTGTGCTCGACTCCAATGGCACGATCTTCGAGTACCAACCACCATGGGAGCTGAAGGTGCGCCCCGTCGCCATGCGCGATATGTGGCAGCAGCCGAGACTGGCTTCGACTTATGCGGGCAACCTGTACCTGCTCGATAGTGGCCTGCAGCAAATACTGCGCTACCGGACAGGGCAAGACCTTTCGTTCAGCGAAGCACCCGACCAGTATTTTCCGCCTGAGACACCGGTTGACTTGACGGGCGTGCAAGACATGGGGATCGATGGTAACGTCTGGACCTTGTTTGCCAACGGCAACGTGGGCAAATTCCTGAGCGGCAAGAGCGAGGCTTTCAGCCTGCAGGGGCTGCCAGCTGCCCTGGAGCGCCCCAATGCCCTATTCGTCGGCGTCGATGGCAACGCGCCGGCCAACCATCTCTACCTGGCCGACGGTGGCCCCGGCGTCATCCTGCAGTTCGATAAAACCGGTCAGTTCATTCGCCAGTTCCGCGAGGCCGACGGTGAGCAGCTGGTGGGCCTGCGCAGTCTGTTCGTCGATGAGGCCGCCGCCAAGTTCTATGCGCTGACCGGAACAGGCCTGTTTCAAATCGACATCCCGCGCTGAGCGGGCAAGAGATGCGAAGTCTCGCAGGCTTTGCATCCCTTGTCCCGAATCTGGCAGAGAGATGCGAAGTCTTCCAGGCTTCGCATCTCTTGTCCCGAATTTGTATGACTGTCCGCCTGTGCTATAATCGGCGGCATGAGTTCGACACAACATTCACTAAACGATGTCCGACCTAAGTCGGACAATGCACCACGCAGTTCACGCTGGGCCAGCCTGCTGCTGGCCCTTTTGCTGGCTGCGTTTGTTTTTACGTTCATTTACGCCGGCTACCTGATTTTCCATTGGGCCCGCGGCGTGGTCGCCCAGGCCGCCCAGCTGCCGGCGATAACCCTGAGTGATTTTACGGTCAGCAATCCATCCGATCCGGGCGCGGCAGCTCCGCAGGCGGCCGGCACACCCGATCCTAATGCATCCATCTCTGCCGTCGAGCCAGTTCCGACGTGGGACGTCTCCAATCTCGAACGGGTCAATATCCTGCTCCTGGGCGTCGATCAACGCCCGAACCAAACCATCCCTGGACTGACCGATACCATGATGCTGATCACGATCGATCCGGCGCATGGCCAGGTCGGTATGCTGTCCATCCCGCGCGATACGTGGGTGAAGATACCGGCCTACGAAATCTACAACAAGATCAACACCGCACACCGCTTCGGCGAAATCAAGAATTATCCCGGCGGTGGGCCCGCCCTGGCCAAACAGACGGTGAGTGACCTGATCGGTTATCCGGTCCACTATTACTTACGTGTGAACTTCGATGGTTTTCGCGAGATCATCGACCTGGTCGGGGGCATCGACATCGACGTCCCCCGTGACCTCAGCGACCCGACCTATCCAGACGAAAACTACGGATACGACCCCCTCTTCATTCCGGCGGGCCGCCAGCACATGGACGGCACGCTGGCCTTGAAGTACGCACGCACACGCCACGTCGACAATGACTTCGAACGCGGCCGCCGCCAACAGCAGGTCATTCTCGCCCTGCGCGATCGGGTGCTCAGCCAGGACATGCTGCCGACAATGATTCGTAACCTGCCAGCCCTGGTGCGCTCATTGTCCAAATCGATCCAGACCGATATCCCGCTCGACCGCCTGATCACCCTGGCCGAGCTGGGCCGTCAAGTCGATTTCAACCAGGTCGAACAGGCGGTCATCGACTGTTCGCTCGGTGAGTGTACTTATTCCGAGGCCGGCGCATGGATTCTGATCCCGGAGCGTAACAAGATTCGGGCCGTCGTAGACCGACTCTTTGCCGAACCGGTGGTGCTGCCGGTGGCCACCGATGCTGCCCCCATTGGCGACGGCACCGTCGTTACGGCCACGGCTGCGGTCACCTCAACGCTGACACCCGACGATCTGCGGCTGCAGATGCAAACCGAAAAGGCGCGTATCCTGGTGCTAAACGGCACGAACACCAAAGGCCTGGCTCGCCGGGTTGCAGATTGGCTCGAGGCGCAAGGTTACACTGTCGCCAACATCGGTGATGCCGAACGATCGAATTACCAACAATCGAGCCTGATCAGCTATCGTGACAAACCGGCAACACTGGCCCAACTGGCTGCGGTGCTGGGTGTCGGTGCATCGGAGGTGCGCAACTCGCCCCCCGATGAAGCCGACATCGATATCCGGCTGGTGGTCGGCGAAGATGCTATCGCCATCCTCGAAAAGGCCGGCATCAAATAAACGTTGTCTGTCGTCGTATCACCCCACACCCGGTTGTCCGAAACAACCGGGTGTTTTTTTATCAGAAGATACGCAGGCGAATAGTTTGATGACATGATTCTGGTCATAACGCCAGCGGCCCGCCGCGGGTAGAATCTCAGCAGAGGTTTTCATGTACCGCAAGATCTTGGTACCGCTGGATGGATCGACTTCAGCTGAACAGGCTTTGCCTCACCTGCATGCCCTGCTGGCGCATGTACCAGCCACGGCAAAAGTGCATCTTCTGTTGGTCGCACCTTTCATGCAAGATTATTCCGTCACGATGGTGAACCTCTATCCCTTCTTCCCCGCGCGCGACTATGCGGCGATTGCACGCACCGACGTCGAGCGCATCGAGAAGGATTTACGATCTTATCTCGGTAATGTGGCCGAACGGGTGGCGGCATGGGGCGCAGCGACGACCTGGGAACTGCGTCACGGCGATCCAGCTGTGGAGATTCTGGAGTGTGCAGCCGAAATCGGGGCTGACCTGATTGTGATGTCAACCCATGGGCGATCGGGCGTCAACCGCTGGGTGTTTGGCAGCGTGGCAGACCGTCTGCTGCGCAGTGCACCGATCCCCGTTTTGTTGGTACGCGCCCGGCGCGAATCTGTCGCAGAGGCATGATGGCATAACGTATGCGCTTAAACGACGTGGTGGGTACGCTGCACGGTATCGTGCTGACCCGGACTTATGATCCTGACCTGGAAATTTTCTCTGGAGGCGCCGCCGATCTGATGAGCGACGTCCTGGCATTCACGACCGATGGCAACAGTCTGCTGCTGAGTGGACTGACCAACCAGCAAGTTGTACGCACAGCCGAGATGGCCAACATCGGCGCAATCGTCTTTGTGCGTGGCAAACGCCCGCCCCCGGTAACGATCGAGCTGGCGGACGAGCTGGGTATCCCATTGGTGTCCTGCAGCCACAGCATGTACGAAGCCTGCGGCCTGCTGTACAGCGCCGGGCTACCCAACAACCGCCTGGCCGCCCTGACATGACCAGGGAAGCGGGGGGCGACGCGACCGATACCACAGAGCTGACGCCGGCCCATGAGCTCGTGTACGAGCTGCGCGTGCACGAAGTGATGACCACCAACGTCGCTACGGTCACACCGGATACGACCATGGTCGAGCTGATGGAGCTGCTGCGTGTGCGCCGTATCGGCGGTGTCCCGGTCGTGCAAGACGACCGCCTGGTCGGTATCGTCAGCCTGGAAGACCTGATCAAGGCCCTGGACCAGCAGCAGCGGACAGATCGCGTGGGCTCCCGTATGAGCCGCACCGTCGTCAGTGTGCGCGCCGATGACCTGGCCATCCAGGCTGTCAAGCTGTTCGCCCAGTATGGTTATGGCCGCCTGCCGGTCCTGAACAACGAGGGGCGCCTGGTTGGCATCGTCACCGGCAGCGACATCACCCGTGGATTGGTGCGTGCCCTGGGCCAACGCTACCAGGCTGAAGAGATGCGCCGCTACCGCGCCAGCCATATCTTCGAAGATATCGTTTCGGATCAGACCAGCCTGCTGCTTCGTTACCAGGTGGCACCCCTCGATTTCGAGCGCGGCGGTGCGGCATCCAGCAAACTCAAACGGGCACTCGATCACCTGGGTGCAAACCCAAGACTGCTGCGCCGCGTGACGGTTTCGGCCTATGAGGCAGAGATGAACCTGGTGATCCACGCCGCCCACGGTGGCGAGCTGCGCGCCGAAATCGATCCACAGCAGATAACACTGATCGTCGAAGATGACGGACCCGGCATCAGCGACATCGCGTCTGCCTTCACACCCGGATTTACCACCGCACCGGATTGGGTGCGTGAGCTCGGTTTTGGTGCGGGTATGGGACTCTCGAACATCAAACGGTATGCCGATGCTGTCGACCTGCAGTCGGGTCCGGGCGAGGGTACCCGTTTAGTCATGCGCTTCGACATACGCCACGGCTCTGTTGAGCGGACACCCGCGTAGGCATCCGAAGCGTACGACTGCAACAGCATTGAAAGAAAAAGGTAGGAGAAGAATCAAGAATAGAATAGATAATAAAATGGAGAATAGAATGGAGAATAAAATGGAGAATGATCATGCGCCTGGCTGAGATTGTGAACAGCCTTGAACTGGAGGTCTTGACCCCCAGTGTATCGCTCGATGTTTGGGTCACCGCCGGCTATGCAGCCGATCTGCTCAGCTGCGTCATGGCGCGGGCACGCGAGGGGACCCTGTGGATCACACTGCAGTCACACCCCAACGTGGTGGCCGTGGGCAGCATGCTCAACCTGGCCGGCGTGATCGTGACCGAGGGAAGTCACGTGCCCGGCGATACAATTGCCCGGGCCATGGAAGAGTCTGTGCCGCTCTTGACGACGACAGCCACGACGTATGCCGTGGCCGGTCGGCTGATGGCACTGGGCATTCCTGAAGCTGAGGTCATGGGGTCGAGTTGAACCAGCGTGTTCTGCGCAATGCTTCAGCGCCCGGACCACGGAGAAGGGGCTTGAAAAGGTAGGAGCCGGCCATGACGCTGCGACCATACCGGGCCGATCTGCACCTGCACACCGTGCTCTCCCCCTGCGCCGAGGTCGAGATGATCCCGCCCCTGATCGTGCGGCAGGCCCTGGCGCTGGGTCTCGATCTGATTGCTGTGACCGATCACAACGCCACTCACAACATTGTGGCCGTCCAGGAAGCTGCGGCTGGCACGCCCCTGGTCGTCTGGCCCGGTATGGAGGTCCAGACCCGCGAAGAAGTACACGTCCTCTGCCTGTTCGATGACAACGAACGCGCCGCCGCCTGGCAAGCGCGGGTCGATGCTGCTCTCCCACCCCTACACAATGATCCTGACCACTTCGGGGGCCAGTTCGTCGTCGATGCCACAGGCGATTTCATCCGCGAACATGTACAGCTCCTGCTGACGTCGACCGACTTCAGCCTCGAAGATACGGTGGCCCAGGTGCATGCCCTTGAGGGGGTGGCGATTCCCTGTCACGTCGACCGTCCTACCTTCAGCCTGCTGGCTCAGCTAGGTTTTGTCCCGCCCGACCTGGATGTGCCGGCGCTGGAGATCTCAAAACGTTTGACGCCGACCCAGGCTGTCACGCGCTGGCCACAGCTGGCCGGCTGGACCCTGGTGCAAAACGGGGATGCCCATCGTTTGAACGAAATGATCGGTCGAACTTCGTTCGTCATGGCCAGGCCAACTATCGGCGAACTGCGCCTTGCCCTGCGCCACCAGGATGGACGCACAACAACCATTGCCTGAACCTTGTACTTTTTTGCACAAATCGCACCGCTTACATGACAAACGTCATACGGTAACCCTCACAGGCATGATAGAATGTAGCGTGTTGACAACCTGAATTTTAGGAGAGGAGTGGGTCGATGACACGGCCTGCTGTGGATTTAAGCTTGTTGGAGCCGGTGTTGGCCGACTACGAAGGTCAGGCCGGTGCTTTGATTCCGATTTTGCAGCATGCCCAGGAGGTGTACGGCTATCTGCCGTCGGAAGTCCTGGAAGCAATCGCCACGCGCACCGGTACCCCGGTGAGCAAGGTGTACGGCGTGGCGACATTCTATTCGCAGTTCTACCTGAATCCACGCGGCCGCCACATCGTGCGCGTGTGTGACGGTACGGCCTGCCACGTGAAGGGTGCTGCCAAGATTATCGATGAGTTGGGGCGGTCACTCACGATCTATCCCGGTCAAACCACAGACGACTTTCGGGTTTCCTTCGAGGTCGTTTACTGCCTGGGATCGTGTGGCCTGGCCCCGGTGGCCGTGGTCGATGAGCGCGTCATCGGCCGCCTGACACCGGCGCAAATGGTGAAACGGATCGAGCACCTGTCGTAAGGATGCACCGTGCGTGAAATCGCGTTACACATTCTGGACCTGGTGCAGAATGGCCGAGAAGCCGGTGCCCATCGGGTCGACGTCACCGTCAACGAAGCGCCGGCCGATGATCTGCTGACCGTCGAAGTGCGGGACGATGGCCGTGGTATGGATGCTGCCACCGTTGCACGGGTCACCGATCCGTTCTTTACAACCCGAACAAGTCGTCACGTCGGACTGGGGCTGCCGCTGGCGGCGGCGGGTGCCCAACAGGCTGGGGGTGATCTCGTTATCGAATCGACACCGGGCGAGGGCACATGCGTCACTCTGACGTACCAATGGTATCACTGGGACCGGCCGCCGGTCGGTGACCTGCCGGCCACCCTGATGGCCATTCTGTTGGGTGACCCGAACCTGGAGATTCGTTACGTGCACCAGGTGGGTGAGCGTGTATTTACGCTGCGCAGCCACGAGTTACACCAGGCGTTGGGCGGCGTGCCGCTGAGTCATCCCCAGGTGCGGGCGTGGTTGACCGAGTACTTGCACGAGGGTGAGGCAGCGCTGACCGATGGGTCAGCGGAGGAATTATGACCAAACTGAAGACGATCGAAGACTTGAAGCGAATTCGCGAAGAGGCACAACAATCGCTCAAGATACGCACCGATACCGGGACGACCATCACGGTTGGCATGGGCACCTGTGGCATTGCCGCCGGAGCGCGCGACACCATGCACGCCATCCTGGATGAGTTGGCCCGGCAGAACATCGATGCCCACGTCACCACGGTTGGCTGCATTGGCATGTGCGCACGCGAGCCGTTGGTCGACATCCAGCAGGCCGGCGGGCCGCGGGTGACCTACGGCAACGTACTGCCGCCGATGGTGCCGCGCCTGATCGATGAACATCTGATCCGGGGCACCATCGTAGAACCGTGGGTGGTGGCGCGTATGGAGACCGAACCGACGGCCGCCTGAAATCTGAGCAACAAGGTACAAGACCATGGCTGATACCCTATCCATCCAGGAAATAATCGAACGAGCCATTCAGTTCGAAGAAGAATCGGTCCAGCTGTACGACAATGCGGCGCTGGTTGCCAAGGATGGGCACGTCAGAGCTCGCCTGGAAGAGATGGCAGCCGAAGAGCGTGACCATGCAGAGAAGCTGCGCCAGCTGCTGAACACCAACATTCGTTGGGCCATTCGGAAAAGCCGTGTCGAACGGGGCAATATCCCAGATTTGCATCTGGCCGAGACCCTACGCCCACGTCACCTGGGGCCTGATTCGGATGCCCAGGACGTGCTGGTGGTGGCCATGCATCGCGAGAAAGCAGCCTACGATTTCTATCGTGCCATGGCCGGTCTGGTCGACGATCCAACGGCACGTGGGCTGTTTGAATTATTGGCCACGGAAGAGCAGCAGCACAAGTATCGTATCGAAAGCACATATGAGAAGGCGGTCTATAAGGCCTTCTAAACCGCCGACGAGGATCGTATCCAGCGGCCGCGGTCAAGAGAAAGCGAGCCCCCCGGTAGCCGCTTTCTGATGTTGAGGAGTTAAACAGACAACGATGGCAAAATCGACCTTTCGCGCCAATGTGCTCGTGTGTGGGGGCACGGGGTGTACAGCTTCCAACGCAACCGAGTTAGTCGACCGTCTGCAGGGAGAAATCGTCCGCCGCGGCCTGGCGCGCGAAGTGGAAGTGGTGCCCACCGGCTGCCGTGGCTTCTGTGCCATGGGCCCCATTATGATGATCTACCCCGAGGGGATCTTCTATACCCAGGTTCAGCCGGACGATGTCCCGGAGCTGGTAGAAGAGACCCTACTCAAGGGTCGCGTCGTGCCCCATCTCACCTATCACGAGCCCAAAGACCAGGAAGCACTGCCGTTCTACAAGAATATTCCTTTCTACGGCAAACAGCTGCGCATTGCACTGCGTAACTGTGGCCTGATCGACCCCGACAGCATCGAAGAATACATCGCGCGCGGTGGGTATGACGGGTTGGCCAGGGCCCTCACGGGCATGCGGGCCGATGAGGTGATTCGCGAAGTCAAAGACAGCGGGCTGCGCGGGCGCGGTGGTGCCGGTTTCCTGGCCGGCATGAAGTGGGAGTTCTGCCAGAAGGCACCGGGTGACATTAAATACGTCATTTGTAACGCCGACGAAGGCGATCCGGGCGCCTTCATGGACCGATCGATTCTGGAGGGGGACCCGCACAGTGTTCTGGAAGGGATGACGATTGGTGCCTACGGGATCGGCGCAACCCATGGGTACATTTACTGCCGTGCCGAATATCCCCTGGCCGTCAAACGCATGCGCCAGGCCATTGCGCAGGCGGTCGAGTATGGCCTGCTGGGTGACAACATCCTGGGCACCGATTTCTCCTTCCACATGACACTCAAAGAAGGTGCTGGTGCGTTCGTTTGCGGTGAAGAAACCGCCCTGATGGCATCCATCGAGGGCCGGCGCGGCGAGCCCCGTCCCCGGCCACCCTTCCCGGCGGTCTCTGGTCTGTGGGGCAAACCAACCAACATCAACAACGTCGAGACCTGGGCCAACGTACCGCCCATTCTCGTCAACGGCGCCAAATGGTTCTCCAGCATCGGCACCGAAAAGAGCAAGGGCACCAAGGTCTTCGCCCTGACCGGCAAAGTCAACAATACCGGCCTGGTCGAAGTGCCCATGGGCATCACACTGGGTGAGATCATTTACGACATTGGGGGTGGCATCCCTGACGGCAAGAAGTTCAAAGCCGTACAAACCGGTGGCCCGTTGGGTGGCTGCCTGCCTGCCACGCACCTCAACACACCGGTCGACTACGACAGCCTGACGGCTGCCGGTGCCACGATGGGGTCCGGTGGCATGATCGTCGTCGACGAAGACACCTGCATGGTGGAGTTCTCACGCTTCTTCCTGGAGTTTTCGACCGCCGAGAGCTGTGGCAAATGTATCCCGTGCCGCATCGGGGGCCGGCGCATGCTCGAAGTGTTGGTGCGCATCACCGAAGGCAGGGGCACTGCCAGCGACCTGGATTTGATCAAGGAGCTGGCGGCTGGCATGCGCACCGGTTCGTTGTGCGGATTGGGCCAGCTGACGCCGTCACCCGTTTTGAGCACGATGCGCTACTTCCTGGACGAGTACATTGCGCACATCGAGGAAAAACGCTGCCCGGCCGGTGCCTGCCAGGCCCTCGTGCGTGCGCCCTGCGTCAATGCCTGCCCTGCGGGTGTCGACACGCCGGCCTACCTGGCTCTCGTCGCCCAGGGGCGCTACGCCGAGGGGCTGGAGATTCACCGCGAAGCCAACCCCTTTGCCCTGATCTGCGGCCGGGTCTGTCCCGCCTTCTGCGAACACAAGTGCCGCCGTGGCCAGATCGATTCGCCGATCGCGATTCGCCTGGTCAAACGGTTCATGGCCGATCAGGAGTATGCGACACCGTGGGAACCCCCCATCCACCGCCCACCGCAGCGCAAACGGGTGGCTGTGGTCGGCGGCGGTCCCGGTGGGCTGACAGCCGCCCTGCGCCTGGCGCAACAAGGCTACCAGGTCACCGTCTTCGAGAAACTGCCGCAGGCGGGCGGCATGATGAATTACGGCATTCCGGCCTACCGTCTTCCCCGCGAACCATTGATGGCTGAAATCGAGCACATCCAGCGGGCAGGGGTCGAGGTTTTGTGTAATATGGCCCTGGGTCGCGACTTTTCGCTCGACGATCTCCAGAAACACGGCCTGCACGTCCCTGCCGATCAGGGCAATGGGGCCGGGCCCAATGGCCACGAGCGGTCCCTCCCGGCGTTCGATGCCGTCATCCTGGCCCTGGGCGCCCACAAGAGCCGCCGCTTGAAGATTCCGGGCGAGGACAAACCGGGTGTCTATCACGGCGTTCAGTTCCTGCGGGAGATTGCCCTGGGGCGTCCACCAGAAGTGCGTGGTCAGCGGGTGGCCATCGTTGGGGGTGGTGACGTTGCGATCGATGCAGCGCGTTCGGCATGGCGCCTCGGTGCCAGCGAAGTGCACATCATCTACCGCCGCGAAAAAGAGGATATGCCGGCCCACAAAGAGGAGATCGAATTTGCCGAAGCCGAAGGCGTGCAGTTCCACTTCCTCACCAACCCGGTCGAAGTGCTGGGGGAGGACAAAGTGACCGGTGTACGTGTGCGCCCGCAGCGCCTGGCGGAGTTCGATGAAGGCGGCCGGCGCCGCCCGCGGCCGATCGAAGGGGCCGATTTTGATCTGGCTATCGACATGTTGGTGCCAGCCATTGGTCAAACGACCGACTTTGGCTGGATTCCAGCAGGTGACGAATCGGTCAAGACGAACTGGGACAGCGTGATCCAATGTGACGATGCTTTCCAAACCACGCGTGCCGGCGTATTCGCCTGCGGCGACGCGGTAAGCGGCCCGGCAACCGTGGTCGCGGCCGTGGCCCAGGGCAACAAGGTCGCCATGGTGGTGGACGAATGGCTGCGCACGGGTCACGCACACAAACCAGCCTATCAGCCAGCCCGCCACGATATACCCCAAACGGTGAACCTGAATGATTATGCCGACGCCAAACGCCCGATGATCCCCTTGATCTCGGTGAGCGAGCGCGTGGCCGGCGATCCATTTGCGGAAATCGAGACCGGCTTTGCCACACAGACCGCCCAGGCTGAGGCCTGCCGCTGTCTGCGCTGTGACCTGGAATGGCTGGAACGGATGAAGCTGCCCATTCCCCAGCGTGAATTCGCCTGAGGCGGCTGTGTAAGAGCCTATCCGAATAACCGGATATTCGCCTCAGTAAGTCGCCTGGGGACAGTTATTCGGATAGGCTCCAGGATTGGAGGACTCATGTCAACCATTACGCTGACGATCGATGGGCGTGAGGTGCGAGTGCCACCGGGCACCTCGGTGCTCGATGCCGCACACGCAGCCGGGATCGACATTCCCGTGCTGTGTCACCATCCGGCCCTGCCACCCGAAGGAGCATGCCGTCTGTGCCTGGTCCAGGTAGAAGGCCAGCGGGCACTGCAGCCCGCCTGTACCTTCCCAGCCGCACCGGGGATGGTCGTGCAAACCGAAACCGAACCGATCGTGGAGGCACGCAAATTCGCCCTCAACCTGCTGCTGTCCGACCATCCGCTCGACTGCATGACGTGCGATGCCGCGGGGGACTGCCTGCTGCAGGACCTGGCGTATCGTTACAGTATCAAAGAAAGTTCGTTTGTTGGACGACAGCACAATTACACCATCGATCGTTCGAATCCATTCATCCAGGTAGACCGCAACAAGTGCGTGTTGTGCCGGCGCTGCGTGCGGGCCTGCAACGTGATCAACGGCGTCGAAGCGATCAGCGTGGTGTACCGTGGCTTCGATGCCCACATTGCCTTTGGTGCCGGTGGCGGCATGCAGGACAGCCCCTGTGAGTTCTGCGGCAGCTGCGTTTCGGTCTGCCCGACGGCCGCGCTGATGCCCATCCAGGCCCTGGGTAAGGGCCGCAGCTGGGAATTCGAAAAGACGACCACCACCTGCGCCTACTGCGGCGTTGGCTGCCAGTTCGAGGTGCACGTCAAAAATGGCAAGGTCGTCAAG
Organism: uncultured Anaerolineae bacterium; assembly: GCA_964642445.1. Lineage (GTDB taxonomy): Bacteria > Chloroflexota > Anaerolineae > SSC4 > Amarolineaceae > SSC4. Next base: position 47,064 of record CAZXQZ010000002.1, on the reverse strand, counting down.
GTGGGTCCAAAGTGGGACGCCGTCGTCAACAAAGGCTGGACCTGTGTCAAAGGGCAGTTTGGCTACGACTACGTCAACCACCCCGACCGGTTGACCACGCCGCTTATCCGGCGCAACGGGCAGCTGGAGCCAGCATCCTGGGACGAGGCGCTCGACCTGGTGGCCAACCGGCTGCATCAGATTCGTGAGGAAACCGGTCCCAACAGTCTGGCGGTGTTGGCTTCGGCCAAATGCACCAACGAAGAAAACTATCTCTTACAGAAAATGGCGCGGCAGGTCATCGGAACGAACAACGTTGACCACTGCGCCAGATTGTGACACAGCGCCACTGTGGCCGGTCTGGCCACTTCATTCGGGTCCGGTGCCATGACGAACTCGATCGATGACATTGCCGATCAATCGCACTGTTTCTTCGTCATCGGTTCCAACACGACAGAACAACACCCCGTGATCGGGATGCGCCTGCGTCAGGCAGTGAAACAGCGGGGGGCCGTGCTGATCGTGGCGGACCCGCGCGACATACCGATTACCGACTTCGCCCGCCTGCACCTGCGGCAGAAACCGGGGACAGACATCGCGCTGCTGAACGGCATCATGCACGTGCTGATTGCCGAGGGTTTGTACGACAAGGAGTTTGTGGCCCAACGCACCGAAAACTTCGACGAACTGGCCGCCACCGTTGCCAAATATCCGCCCGCGGTGGCGAGTGAAATCACCAGCGTCCCGGCGGAGGACATTATCGAAGCGGCCCATCTGCTGGCCGCACACCGCCCCGGGTCACTCCTGTATGCCATGGGCATCACTCAGCATCGCACAGGCACGCACAACGTGATGTCCTGTGCCAACCTCCAGATGTTGCTGGGGAACATGGGCGTGCCTGGCGGCGGTGTCAACCCGCTGCGCGGGCAAAATAACGTCCAGGGAGCCTGTGACATGGGCTGCCTGCCCAACGTCTACCCCGGCTACCAGAACGTGGCGGTCGAAGAAGTGCAGCGTAAGTTCGAAGCGGCGTGGGGCGTCGCCATGGTACCCAAGCCCGGCCTGACGGTCGTCGAAATGATGAACGCGGCGGAGCGCGGTGAGGTGCGGGCCATGTACTGTATGGGCGAAAACCCCGTGCTGTCCGACCCGGACATCAACCACGTCCGCAAGTGTCTGATGGCGCTCGACTTCCTGGTGGTGCAGGACATATTCCTGAGCGAGACAGCCGCCCTGGCCGATGTGGTACTGCCCGCGGCGAGTTTCGTCGAGAAGGATGGCACCTTCACCAACACCGAGCGACGCGTGCAGCTGGTACGGCGCGCCATCGCACCGCCCGGTGAAGCCTGGGCTGATTGGGAAATTGTGACGGCCGTGGCACAGCGTGTGCTGGCACTGGGTCAGCCGGCGCAGGCCGCGGCCGCTGGACCCGGCGAAGATCGACCCGATGGGTCGCATGCCGGGTGGGATTACCTGTCGGTTGCCGACATCATGGATGAAGTGGCTTCCCTGACGCCCAGTTACGGCGGCATTCACCATCGCCGGCTGGAAGCGGGCGGTCTGCAATGGCCTTGTCCCAACGACAACCACCCCGGCACGCCGATCCTGCACGTCGGCAAATTCACCCGCGGGCTGGGCCGTTTCATGGCTGTGGAGCATGTGCCGCCGGCCGAGCTGCCCGATGCCGAGTTCCCGTTGACCCTGACCACCGGCCGTGTCCTCTGGCACTATCACACCGGCACAATGACCCGGCGCAGTACGGGACTCAGTACGCACTCGCCCGAGGGCGCCGTGGATATCAATCCTCAAGACGCCCTGGTTGCCGGCGTGCGCCATGGTGACCTGGTACAGGTGTCATCGCGGCGCGGTACCGTCGAAACCCGGGCACGCGTAACCCAGGACGTTCCCCCCGGTGTCGTGTTCATGACGTTCCATTTTGCCGAAGCACCCGCCAATGCCTTGACAACAGCCGTGCTGGATCCCATCGCCAAGATACCGGAGTACAAAGCGTGCGCGGTGGCGGTGCATCCAACGAACGGCGGAAATGGTGCGCACAGTTAGGTCGTTTGGGGTCTATCCGCCAGTCTTCGGAAACAGCACGGTTTCCGCTGCGGATAGACCCAGCATAAAGTCTAGCTCAAGGAGGAGTAACGACAATGGCAGATGAACCCACCCCCATTCGATTCGATGCATGGCTGCCGCCAGAAATGGCTGACAAGGCCGAGACCATTGGCATCAAGAAGGCGGGCCTGGATACCATGACGATGTTCGCACTGTCCGTGCTGGCCGGTGCATTCATTGCCATGGGCGCGATTTTCTCTACCACCACCATTGCCGGGATGTCCGGCGTGGCACCGTATGGCCTGATTCGGGTGGCCGCTGGCCTCAGCTTCACTCTCGGCCTGATCCTGGTGGTCGTGGCCGGCGCCGAGCTGTTCACCGGCAACAACCTGATCGTCATGGCGTGGGCCGACGGGCGTGTCAGCACGATGGCTCTGGTTCGCAACTGGGTCATTGTGTACGTCGGCAACTTTGTAGGGTCGATTGCCACGGCTGTGCTGATGTTCTTCAGCCGTCAGTATGAATTTGGCAACGGTGCCATCGGCATTACGGCGGTCAATATCGCCAACAGCAAGTCGGGTCTCGATTTCATGCAGGCAATCATCCTTGGCATCTTCTGCAATGCCCTGGTGTGCCTTGCCGTCTGGTTGTGCTTCAGTGCGCGCACGACGACCGACAAGATCCTGTCCATCATCCCGCCAATCGCAGCTTTCGTGGCTGCCGGCTTCGAGCACAGTGTCGCCAACATGTATTTCATTCCGATCGGCTTGTTCGTTGCCTCGGATCAGGCATGGATGGCTTCACTCGGCGAACGCGCCCCCAGTGTGGCCAACTTGAGCTGGTACAACTTCTTCGTGGGTAATCTGCTGCCGGTAACGATCGGCAACATCATTGGCGGCGCGATCATGGTTGGACTGGTCTACTGGTTCATCTACCTGCGGCCCAAACGCATGCCAAAGGTCGACACGAAGGTGAAACCGGTGGGTGCGGGGAAGTAGGGAGTACGGAGGGAGTACGGAGGGAGTAGGGAGTAGGGAGTAGGGAGTACTTCCTACTCCACCGGTAAGCGGAACCTAAACGTCGTGCCTTCGTTGGGCACGGAATGGAACTCGATCTCCCCGCCAACGCTTTCCACGATCTGTTTGACAATTGCCAGGCCGAGGCCCGTTCCGTGGTGGGTGCGGGCTTTGGCGTTGTCGGCGCGGTAGAATTCACTGAAAATCTGCGGCTGAGCTTCGACGGGTATGCCGATGCCTGTATCTGCGACCGCCCCCACCAGGTCTCCATTCTCGCGATGAAGGCTGACGTCCACCTGGCCACCGGGTGGGGTGTACTTGATGGCATTACTGATCAGGTTCGTCCACAGGCTCTTGATCTGTTCCGGATTGGCCTGCAAGGCGGGTAGATCGGTACCTACGTTGACTCGAAGAGCAATTTGGGCCTGATCGACCTGCGCACGAAACGCGTCGAGCACGAGGCGCAGCTGGTCATCGAGGTGGGTTTCCTGGAGCTGGGAACGCGCGCGTTCACGCAGGCGGCCCAGCTCGAGCAGATCGGCAATCAAGGCCAGTTGATCCAGGGCGCGTTTTTCGGCCCGTTCCAGGATCGTGCGCTGCTGGTCGGCCGCTACGTAGCCTTCCAGGATGAGCTTGATGTAACTCTGAATCGCCGCCACCGGTGCGCGCAGCTCGTGCGTGACCAGCAGCGTAAACTGGGTGCGCGCTTCCTCGGCTGCTTTCAAGCGTGCATTCAGCTCCATCAGCTCCTGCGCACGCAGCTCGAGCGCTCCATTCGCTTCCTGCAATTGAACGTTAAGCGTTGAGAGTTGGTCGCGTTGGCTCTTGCATTCGGCATTGGCGGCACGCAGGTCTTTGTTGAGCTGCTTCATGCGCTGGGTACGCGTCTGGATACGCGCATGGCTGGCACGCAGGTCGCGGTCACGTTGCCGCAGCCGGTAGACGATGTTCGAGATCAGGACTGCCTGAAAGAAGGCCGTCGAAGCCAATGCAAACACCTGCGCCAGGAGGAAGGTTGCGTTCAAATGGTGCTCGACATCGATCAGGCCAAACAGATGATGATGGGGCAGCCAACCCATGTACTCCACCACTACCAGCAGGGTGAAGAGAAAGCTGGCCATGGCGGCAAATAGAAAGGCATCCCGACGGAAGAGAAGCGCGCTCGCCAGACCCACATGCACGAGGTAGTAGAGATAGAAGGGATTCTCCGCACCGCCGGCCAGCTGGAGGAGAGTGGTCACGGCAATCATGTCGAAGGTGATCTGCAGGCGTGCCACCCAAAGGGCGCGCTGGATTTCCGCTTCGGTACGCGTCGATTGCAGGTAGTTGCGCCGGTAGATCCAGAATCCCAGGTTGTAGGCTGCCATGGCACCGACGACCAGGAGCAGGCGGTCGATCGGCAGCACCCCCGGCAGCCACCACGCGCTGACGAAGATGATGAGCAGCGTACAGAGCACAGCCACCCAGCGCAGTTGAATCAGCCAGTTGATGCGTGTACCCAGTTCCTGACGAAACGGCACAAAGGGTGAGTCAGCCAATGGTTCAGGCACAGTTCCTCGCAGAGTGTTCCTTTCGACGGTGATGCCTGTGCCGGTGCAGGGAAGATGCCCGTTGCGGCACGGAGAATTCGCCGGGTATCTACCCTGCACCGGTGCTAAGGCACATCAAAACGTTCGTGAATCGCGGCAACTGCGTCGGCCAGGTGGTTCTCGGCAATGATGCAGGTGACGGTCGAAATCGATGTACTGATCGCATCGATGTTGATGCCATGTTGTGCCAGGGTGCGAAACATGTTGGCCGCAATACCCGGTCGTTCACGAAAATCTGGCCCGAAGATCGCAATACTGGCCACGTGGCTGTCGTACACGATGTTGCGCGCCCGCACTTCCTGGGTAGCAGCGCTGATGACGTCCAGCGCCAGCGGCAGGTCGTCGCGATCGATGCACAGCACAAAGTGGTCCTGTTCGTTCAAGTCGATACACTGGACAATAAAGTCGACGTTGATGTGTGCATCACCCAGGCCACCCAAGATCATCGCGGCCACGCCAGGCCGGTCCGGCATACCGAGTACATTGATGCGTGCCAGGTACGCGTTCTTCAGTATCCCGCCAATACGTATCTTTTCGCTGCTTTTGACCATAATCACCTCAGCCAACGTCACGGGCTGCGCGGCGCACTGTTTTGAGGGTGAAACCGGCTGTGAATACCCCAATCATGGGCAGGTCTCACCGCGTCAATCGCCTGGATGAGTTGGATTGGGAAGGACAACCCTTTTATCGGTATCACGTCAACAACTGGTTCACCTTGGCCCGCAGCTCCGACGGATTGACCGGCTTGGAGAGAAACGCATCGATATGAATGTACTCGTCGGTTGGAAATAGTGCGGCGTAATCGGTATTGGCGATCGACGTGACCATGATCAGCGGCACGTGCTGAAACACCGGGTTATCGGCCATGCGTTGACTCATGTTCAACCCATCTAACACAGTCGACATGATGACGTCCAGCACGACCAGGTCGGGCTGCTCCTGCGCCAGGCGCCGCATCCCCTCGGCACTGTTGCCAGCGCTGACGATGTCGTGACCATCGACACGCAGGATCGTGCGCACGACCTCGACAAAATCGGGGTCATCATCCACCACTAATATTTTGGCCATGGGCCTCTCCAGTCCTTTTCAGTGGATCACCAACAAGCTTGCAGCGCACTGCCCGGTAACTAAGGGCTCGTAAAAGAATAACTTCCCGTGCTTTTTTGATCGAATTTGGTGGTTGCGGTTGCACAGTTGCCATCTTTTTGGAAAGATGGCAACTGTGCAACCGCAACCACCTTCGGAGCGGCGAATTCAGCCATAAAACCGGAAGTTATTCTTTTTCGCTGCCTAACCGCATCGATCGGGCCGTGACGGCGGCCCAGGCGACTAGGCGGCAACCCGCACGCGCGCCTCGAACTCGTTGCGGAAATGATGTAACATCGCACCGATCGGGGCGGCCATGCCGGTCCCCATCGGGCAGAACGTAATGCCACAGACGCGAGTCGCCAGCACTTCCAGGTTCGTCATATCCTGAACGGTGGCGTTCCCGCGCGCAAACTGAGTCAGTGTTTCCAACAAACGATACCCACCAATACGGCATGGCACACAGCTGCTGCATGACTCATGGACAAAAAAGCTGACCGTACGGCGCGCCACTTCCACTATGTCGGTCGTCTCGTCCATTACGACGATGCCGCCAGTACCCAGTTGGGTACCGATCGCTTCCAGTGTTTCGAACGCCATCGGTACGTCCAGCTTGGGCGGCAACACCACGTTGGTCGAGGCGCCGCCGGGTATCACGGCTTTGATCGCATGTCCGTGGCGGACGCCACCGGCATGATCTTCGATGATCGTGCGCAGGGTCGTGCCCAGGGGTAACTCGTACACACCGGGTCGGTTGACGTGACCGCTAACACAGAAGATCTTGGGACCGGTGCTTTGGGTCGTGCCCATGCTGCGGTACCATTCAGCACCGTGGGTCACGATATGCGGTACGTTGGCCAGGGTCTCGACGTTCTGGACGAGCGTCGGTTGCCCCCACAGACCGACCTGTGCTGGATAGGGTGGTTTGAGGCGCGGTTGGCCACGTTTGCCCTCCAGCGACTCCAACATGGCCGTCTCTTCGCCACAGATGTAGGCACCCGCACCACGGTGCACGGAAACATCCAGGTTGAACCCGCTGTTCAGGATGTTCTGCCCCAGCAAACCGTACTCATAGGCATCGGAGATGGCCTTGATCCACCGCTTGACACCGAGGAAGAATTCACCGCGGATATAAACGAATGCGCGCGGCGCCTGCACCGCATACGCGGCGATGATCACCCCTTCCAGGATTTGGTGCGGGTCACGCTCCACGATCGCCCGATCCTTGAAAGTTCCCGGCTCGCCCTCGTCGGTATTGACCGCCAGGTAACGCACGACGTCAGTGCCTTTGGGCATGAATCCCCACTTGACCCCTGTTGGGAAACCGGCACCACCCCGCCCGCGTAGACCCGACTGTTTTACCAGTTGGATGATGTCATCAGGACTGTGCTGCAGAGCAAGTCGCAGCGCCTGGTAGCCACCATGATCGAAGTAGGTGGTAATCTTCTCCGAGTTGGGCAACTTGATGTTGCGCGTCAGGATGGGTTGCCACATGATTCACCTCTAACTTTCGAGCAAGCGTTCGAGCAGCACATCGAGACTGCTCGGCGTCAGATGTTCGTGCAGCTCATCGTTGACACGTAGAGCCGGTGCGGTGCCGCACGAGGCCAGGCACTGCACCCTCTCCAGCGTGAAACGTCCATCCGCCGTGGTCTCGCCGGGTTGGATGCCCAACTTGCGGCTGACGTATTCGGCAATCGGGTCCGCCCCACCACTCAGGTAACAGGAAAGGCCATCACACACCTGAATCACGTACTGACCCACGGGTTGGGTGCGAAACAGGCTGTAGAACGACGCGGTCGCATAGACATGTCCAACAGGAATGTTCAAGCGGGCCGACACCTCGTCGATGGCGGCCGGTGACAGATAACCGTAACGCTCCTGGGCAATGTACAGGGCAGTCAGCAACATCGCCTGACGCGCCGGATCGGTCAGGCGGGCACCGTGTTTGGCTATGGCAGAATGGTTCATCGTCCTGGCTCCTTGTGCAACCACCTCAGGTTAGGTTATGGCACCAAACTGTGCTCGTACAGCGGCAAAATCGGCCTACATCCCAACCTGACAGGGTCCTGGCCCTAACTATCGCGCGCAGGCGAGTCATTACGCTGGCCAATCATCTTTTCGACATGCAGCAATACCAGGCTTGGTTCGATCGGCTTTACCAAAAAGGCATCGATCGCGCCTGCTGGCAGCTCCTCGAGCAGAGCATGCTGCGGCGTGCGCAGTACCGCCGATACAAGAATGACCGGTATAGAGGCCAGGACAGGATCGCCACGAATCTCCCGGATGAGACCCAAACCCGGGAAATCGTAGGACATCATGGCGTCGAGAATGATCAGATCGGGACGCTGCGCCCGCAGCGCCGCCTCGCCCCTGACCGCGTCCAGCTCACAGCGCACGCGATAACCGTGTGCCTCCAGAATAATCCGGAGGTACTCGCTGAAATCGCTATCATCATCGATAACGAGCACCATCGGAGACGACATGCGTCACCTCTCAGGCAAGCAGCTCTTGAACCTTCGTCAGTAAGTCATGGGGATTCACTGGTTTGGCCAACCAGGCATCGGCATGCAGCCGATCTTCGAGCGGAAAGAGGCCAGCGTGCGGTGTTTCGGCAATGGACGATACCATGATGATCGGCAAATAACGCAGCTCGGGATCGTCCGCCAGTGACTGGCTGAGGTTATAGCCATCGAGCACGGTGGACATCATGATGTCCAGGATCATCAGGTCAGGCTTATGAGTCAGTACTTTCTCCCGCGCATCAGCGCCGTTGGCCGCCGTGACCACGTCGTAATTCTGACTGCGCAGGATCGTACGCATGATCTCGACGAAATCGGGATCGTCGTCTACCACCAGGATCGTGGCCAATGCCATAGCTTCCTCCGCGTGATAAGAGTCCAGGCGCTCGATTGTGGGCGGATTGATACTGACTGCATTCTACATGATACAAGCATGGTACGATATGACCAGCGTCATAGGGCACCCTTGCGATATCTGGTAAACTAACCGGGAACAGGATGATCCTGCACCTCTCTCACCGCTTTCGTCGGGCAATGGCGCCCGGGGGGGCACAGATTGTGCGGTCGAGGGACGTTGGGGTTTCCAAGAGCACGGGTCTTGGAAACCCTTTTATTTTGTACGCCAGGCCGTTTGACCGCGGTTCTGACTCACGTTATAATCTGCCAATCGAAACTCAGTCGGAATGGTGGTGTAGAACCCATGAACATGCATAAACGTGATCGCCTGACAGCGGCGGTGGCTGGTGCGCCAGTCGACCGGCCACCGGTGGCGCTGTGGCGGCATTTTGCTGGCGACGACCAGCGCACCCAGGACCTGGCCGCGGCCCACATCCGCTGGCAGGAGACCTATGATTTCGATTTCCTCAAGGTAACCCCGGCCAGCAGTTATGCAGTGGATGATTACGGTGTCATCACTGCCTGGCTGGGCAACGAAGAAGGTACACGCGACATCGTGCATCACCCCGTGGGCGAGCCTGCCGGATTGGCAGAGCTGCCAGCCCTGGATGTGGCTCGCGGTAGCTACGGTATGGTGCGCGCTGCCCTGCAGCTGGTGGCTGCGGCTGTCGGTGAGGACGTTACGGTGCTGCAAACCGTTTTCAGCCCGCTGGCACAGCTCAAAAAACTGGTGGGAGCGCAGTTCTATCCCTACGTGCGTCTTTATCCGGATGCGGTGCATGCGGGTCTGCGTCAGCTCACTGCCAATACCGTGGCGCACATCGAATCACTGGCGAGCACAGGTGTGCGCGGCGTCTTCTACGCGGTGCAGCATGCAACCGCACACACCTTGTCACCCGCCGAATATGCTGTATTCGGGCGTCCCTACGACGTGCAGATTCTCGGCAGCGTGCCGGAAGGCTGGCTGAAACTGCTGCACCTGCACGGACACGATGGCTACTTCGAAGCCTTCGTCGACTACCCGGTCCACATCTTGAACTGGCATGACCGTGAAACTCGTCCCTCGCTGGCCGAAGGCCAGCGCCTGTTTAGTGGAGCCGTTGCGGGTGGCATTCGCCAAATCGAAACGCTGCTGCGGGGCACGCCAGCCCAGGTCCAGGAGGAAGCAAGGGACGCCTGGCAGCAGACCAGCGGGCAGCGCCTTGTCCTGAGCACCGGGTGTGTGAGCATGATTCCGACGCCAGAGGCCAACCTGCGCGCAGTGCGTGCGGCTGTGGAAACGATGCAGGCCTGACCCGATGCACTTTGTCTATCGCTACTGCCCACGCTGCGCCCATGAACTGCACACGACGCAGCTCTTTGGACGCGAACGTGCCCACTGCGCGGCGTGCGGTTTCATTCAGTTTCAGAACCCCAAGGTGGCCGTGGCTGTGCTGCTGACCGACGGTACACGCGTGGCCCTCGTGCAGCGCGCCGTGATCCCGCAGATCGGGTACTGGTCACTGCCGGCCGGGTTCATGGACTTCGACGAACAACCCGCTGGCGCGGCCCTGCGTGAGCTGTACGAAGAAACAGGCATGCGGGGTGACATTACCGGCTTGCTCGGCATCTTCCCGATGCCGCAGGGTGGGGGTATCGTCATTACCTTTGCGGCCGACCTGGTTGGCGATGGGAACATCATCGCGGGCGATGACGTCAGTGATGCACGATGGTTCACCGCCGGGACGCTGCCCCCCAACCTGGCGTTCGAGAGCACACGGACCGTCCTGGCGGAGTGGGTCAGCCGTCTGACGCCTGACCAGCCCACAGCCAGCTGAAGATCAAGGACACCATGCGCACCGCCTACTTCGATTGTTTTGCCGGCATCAGCGGTGACATGACACTGGGTGCACTGCTGGATGCGGGTCTGTCCCGGTCTGCGCTTGAAGCAGCGCTGCGCCAGCTGCCGCTGCCCGGCTGGCAGCTGGAGGTGCAGCGCGTAATCAAACTGGGCCTGGCTGCGACCGCCGTGCGTGTTCGGGTGGCGCCAGGCGAGCAGCCCCATCGGCACCTGTCCGACATCCTGCGGATACTGGACGGTGGTCAACTGCCAGATGTGGTGCGTACGCGGGCAGCTGCGGTGTTCACACGCCTGGCGCTGGCCGAGGCCGCGGTCCATGGCACGTCAGTCGACGAGGTACACTTTCACGAGGTTGGCGCCATCGACAGTATCGTCGATATCGTGGGCGCCGTGGTGGGCCTGCACTGGCTGGGCATCGACACGGTGCAGGCATCACCGCTGCCGCTGGGACATGGCTTTGTGCGCGCAGCCCATGGACTGCTGCCCGTGCCGGTGCCCGCCGTCATGCAGCTGCTGGCCCAACGCGGCATCCCCGTGCGCGACGTGGACGCGGCCAGCGAGCTGGTGACACCAACCGGGGCTGCTATACTGGCCGAGCTGGCCACAGATTTCGGCCAGTACCCGGCGATGGTGGTGCGAGCGGTGGGCCTGGGCGCCGGCCAGCGCGACCTGCCGTATCCCAATGTGCTGCGGATTGTGATCGGCGACGTCCACCCGGAACCCATGGCGGCAGATGCCCCTTACGATCAAGAGCAGCTGCAGGTGCTGGAAACCAACCTCGACGACATGAACCCTGAGATCATCGCCTACGTCAGCCAACGCCTGCTCGCCGGCGGTGCCCTCGACGTCTGGCATACGCCAATCAGCATGAAAAAAGGCCGCCCGGCGACGCTCTTGAGCGTCCTGTGCCGGCCCACCGATGGCGCGACGCTGACTAACCTGATTCTGGCCGAGACCACGAGCCTGGGCGTACGCCGCTGGCTGGTCGATCGCGTGGCCCTGCCACGGCGTATCGACGAGGTCGACACACCGTGGGGCAAGGTACACGTCAAGATTGCTTTTCTGGCCGATGGCGCCACCAAGGTGGCACCCGAATACGAAGACTGTCAGCGAGTTGCCGCCAGCGCCGGTGTGGCGCTGCGTGACGTGTATGCAGCCGCCACCGCAGCCTGGTATGCCAAAGAATAGCCATAAAATGCGGAACCTTGCGGCACGTTTGCTGGCGCCGTATCGAACGGGGGTCGAGCCGTGGATCGACAGACCTGAAGGATTTTCGTGAAGATCCTGCACATCTACAAAGACTATTACCCGGTCCTGGGCGGCATGGAAAATCACATCCGCTGGCTGGCCGAGGCCCAGGCCGCCGCGGGCGACGACGTGACCGTGTTGGTGACCCACCTGCGGCACCAAACCAGTGACACGGTGGAAAACGGTGTGCGGGTGATACGCGCCGCACGGCTGGCCACCGTCGCATCGACGCCGCTTAGCCTGGCCCTACCGCGTTTGCTGGCCGGCCAACGGCCCGATATCGCCCATCTCCACTTTCCTTACCCGCCGGGGGAAATAAGCCAATGGCTGCTGGGCCGTTCGCAGCACACCGTCTTGACGTACCACAGCGACATTGTGCGGCAAAAGGGCCTGCTGCGTGCGTACGCGCCGTTCTTGCGGCGTGTCCTGCGCGCCGTCGACCGCATCATCGCCACCAGTCCCCAGTACGTGGCAAGTTCTCCCTATCTGCGGCCCCTACGCAACAAAGTCACCGTCATTCCCCTGGGCATCGATGTGCGGCGGTTCCTGGAACCAGACAGTGCCCAGGTGGCGTCAATCCGGCAGCGCTACGGTGCACCGCTGCTGCTGTTTGTGGGCCGCCTGCGCTACTACAAAGGGGTGCAGTACCTGCTCGACGCCCTACCCTCGGTGCCAGACGCGCGCGTGTTGATTGCGGGCACCGGCCCGATGGCCCAGCCGTGGCAGGCCCAGGCCCAGGCACTGGGTTTATTGGATCGCGTATTCTTCCTGGGCGATGTGGCCGATGCCGATCTGCCGGCATACTACACGGCGGCCGACCTCTTCGTGCTGCCGGCCTGCGAGCGTAGTGAGGCTTTTGGCGTCGTGCAAGTCGAGGCATTGGCCAGCGGTACGCCGATTCTCAGCACCGAGTTGGGCACTGGCACGTCTTATGTCAACCAAGATGGCGCCACCGGTTGTGTGGTGCCAGCGGGTGATTCAGCGGCCCTGGCCAATGCGCTGCAGAGCCTGCTGGCCAATCCAGCGCAGCGGGCGGCGATGGGTGCCGCGGCGCGCCAGCGGGCGGCGGCCGAGTTCAGCCTGCCGGTGATGGTGGCGCGTGTCGATGCGCTCTACCGATCGCTCTAGTGGATCCCTTCGCTTGAGCATACTTATCGATTACGCGCAAGCAATGGCTACTGTCGTGGCAAGTGGTGACCCATGCCGACTCAGATCCGCGGCCACGATCGAGTACGAGTACGAGTACGAGTAGGAGTACGAGTACGAGTACGAGTACGACGGTACTCGTACTACCATGTCACCTGGCTTGAGCATAGCGTTCGATTATGCTCGAACAATGGCTACTGTCAAAATGCAGCGATGTGGATGGATGGCTACTTGATTTTTTGGGTCATGTCGGGTAACATAGCGTGCTTGAATGCCGTGGCGGGCTTCTTTCTTCGGGACCAGCAAACCCTTCGGGTCTGGCAGACCCGAAGGGTTTGTTGCGACATAAACCCTGTTTGACAGGTTGAACCATGCAGTCGAAGATCAGTCGTTACTGTGACGCCGTGATCGAAGCCGGTTGGCTGGCGGCACTCATCATCATCCCTCTCTTTTTCAACGTCTTTTCCAGTCGAGTCTTCGAACCGGACAAGCTGAGCTTGCTGCGTTCAATCGCCCTGGTTATGGCGGGCGCGTGGATGATCAAGCTGGTGGACGGCGGTGGCGCGGCCGCGCCGCTGCCGGCCGATGCGACCTACACCCCGCACGGTAGTTGGTGGCGCCGGCTGCGTGAAACGCCGCTCATCCTGCCCACCCTGTTGATTGTGGGTGCGTACCTGCTGAGCACCGTGCTGTCCGTGGCACCGCGCACCAGCTGGTGGGGATCGTACCAGCGCCTGCAGGGCACGTACTCGACGCTGTCCTACATCGTGATCTTTTTCCTGGTGATATCCCATTTACGCCGGCGCGAGCAGCTCAACCGGCTGCTGCACGCAATCGTGATCACGTCTCTGCCGATTGCGATGTACGGCATCCTGCAGCACTATGGTTTGGACCCGCTGCCGTGGGGTGGTGACGTGCAGGAGCGTGTTGCCGGCAACATGGGCAACGCCATCTTCATCGCAGCATATCTCATTATCGCCTTCTTCATCACCCTGGAACGGACCCTGCGCTCGATGGGACGCCTGCTGGCAAGTCCCAGCGGCGAGGTGGCGGACGCACTGCTGGTTGGCAGTTACGTGTTCGTCTTGGTTGTGCAAAGTATCGCCATCATCTTTACCCAGAGTCGCGGTCCGTGGCTCGGCTGGCTGGCTGGCATCTACATCTTCGTACTGGTCGGCCTGATTGCCCTGCGCGGCAGTGCCCGGCTGAGCAGTGCCGAAGCGCCCGCAACCTGGACGGCCCGCTGGTCAGGTTTTGCGCGTTGGGCGTGGGTGGGCTGGATCGGCCTGGCCCTGGCAAGCCTGTTGTTCATCGTTGTCTTCAACCTGCCCAACAGCCCCCTGGCCAGCCTGCGCGACGCACCCTACATCGGGCGCCTGGGGCGTGTCTTCGAGACCGATGAGGGTACCGGCAAGGTGCGCGTGCTGATTTGGGAAGGGGCCAGCCAGTTGATCCTGCCGCACGAACCCCTCACCTTCCCCGATGGCAGCAAGGACTGGGCCAACACACTGCGGCCGCTTATCGGCTACGGGCCGGAAGCGATGTGGGTGGCGTTCAACCGCTATTATCCGCCCGACCTGGCGCACTACGAGGCGCGCAATGCCTCACCCGACCGTGCCCACAACGAAACGTTCGACGCCCTGGTGACGACGGGTATCTTGGGCTTCGTGGCCTATATCCTGCTGTTCGGCAGTATCTTCTACTGGACCCTGCGTTGGTTGGGCTGGATCCGCAACCGGCGAGACACCCTGCTCTTCCTGGGGTTAACACTGCTGGGCGGGGCAGTGGGTATCCTGGTGCCACTGGTGGCCCTGGGTGACCTGCGGTTTCTGGGTGTCGCCATCCCCGCCGGCCTGATCTTGGGCTTTATTGTGTACCTGTCCATCAGCGCGTTTCGCCGCGATACGACGCTGCTGGTCGGACAGGGCCAGGCGCTGCTGTTGATTGCCCTGCTGGCGGCCATCGCAGCCTACTTCGTCGAGATCCACTTCGGTATCGCCATTGCGGCCACGCGTACCCATTTCTGGGTCCTCACGGGGGTGTTGCTCGTCACCGGCCTGGCCTGGCTGGACTTGAAGAGCAGCGAACCGGCAACCGCGACGGTCAGTGCGGAACCGGTGACCACACCCGCACAGACTGCCGCCCCGGTGCGCAACCAGGCCAACAAACGCAAACGCCGTACCAACACCGTGGCTGAAACTCGCCCTACGGTGCGATCCACGCGCACCCAGAGCACCCTGGCGCCGGTCCTGCCGTACGCCTTCGTGGCGGCCATCATCGTCGTCACCCTCGCCTGGAACTTTCTCGCCAACCAGGGCCGGGCTAACAATCCGTTCAGCATCATCTGGAATGGCCTGGCGGTCAAAATGCAGAGTGGCCAGGCGGTCACCAGCCTGGGAATTTTCTGGCTGCTGGTCTTCACCTTGCTCGTCGGCACGATGCTGGCGTTGGGTGACGTGGCCAGTGGCCAGCGGGGGACAAACCGCCGCTGGTGGTTGACCAGCATGGGCGCTTATCTGGGAATCGCCCTGGGTATTGGCTTTCTTTTCGCCCTCATCCATGCGACACGTATCGGCCTGGGTTTGTCACTGCAGAGCGGCAGCCAGGCCACCGTCGAGTCGTTGAGCAGCTATCTCGTCAGCTATATCTACGATTATTACGTGGCTGCCTTCCTCCTGCTCCTGGTGCTGGCCTGGTCGCTGTGGCGCCTGCTGCCAGCACGGTCGGCGGCGTGGACCGGGCGCGGCTGGATCACCGGCCTGGCAGCGGCGGTCGTCACGCTTGGTGTGGCTGTGTTCATCAACCAGGTCAACATCGCCCTGGTGCGGGCCGACACCTTCTACAAACAGGGCCAGGCCTACGATGCCGCCGGCCAGTGGGACGGCGCCATTTACCTGTACAGCCGGGCCATTGGCATTGCACCCTACGAGGACTATTATTATCTCTTCCTCGGACGCTCGATGCTGGAAAAGGCCAAGTCGGTCGAGGACCCGGCACAGCAACAGGACTGGCTCGACCAGGCCGAGGCGGTGCTGACCACGGCGCAGCGCCTGAACCCGCTGAACACCGACCACACGGCCAACCTGGCACGCTACTACCGCTCGCGCGGCGAACTGACCGACACCGTCGACGCGCGGCGCAAGGAGTGGCTGAATGCGCTGCAGCTCTATGCGATGGCCACCACCTTGAGCCCCAACGCCGCCCATCTTTACAATGAAGGCGGCCTGGTGAATTATCTGCTGGGTGACCTCGAACAGGACCAAAACAACGAGGAGGTTGCCAACCGGTACTTCGATCAGGCCCAGGCTATGTACGAAAAGTCGTTGGATCTCGACCAGATCTTTGCCCAAACCTACCTGTTCCTGGGCGATCTGCACCGGGCACGCGGCCAGACCGCGCAGGCGATCGAAACATACCGGCAGGCTACCGAAGTCAGCCCAGGCCTGATTCAGGCCTGGAGCGCCCTGGCGTATCTGTACGTTCAAGAAGACCGGCTACCCGAAGCGATTGCGGCCAATCAGAGAGTCACCCAACTCAACCCGCGCGATTCACTGGCCTGGCGCAACCTGGCGCTCCTGTATCAGAAGACCGATCAACTCCCGGCGGCGTTGGAGGCCGCACAGCGTGCACTCGAGACTGCCAGCAATGCCGAAAAACCGCAGCTGGAAACGGTTGTGCAACAGCTGCAGGAGCTGCAGCCCAAATGACACGCGAAGTGTTGATCGTCGTGACGGCCCTTGTCCTGGCTCTCGGCGGCACCCCCCTGGCGCGCCAGATCGCCTTCCGCTTCGACGTCGTTGACCACCCGAACGCGCGCAAAGTGCACGTGAAGCCAACACCCTTGTTGGGCGGTGTGGCCATCTACGTCTCGTTCATGCTGGCGTTGATCTTCCTGGGCAACCGGTTCTACATCAGCCAGCTGGTCGGTATCTTTGTCGGCGCCTCGTTCATGTCGTTCCTGGGCCTGATCGACGACAAGCGCGGCATGTCACCGTGGGTCAAGCTGTTGGGTCAGGTGGCAGCAGCCATCATCCTGATCATTTCGGGCGTCTATGCCGAGGTTGTGCCGTGGCCATGGCTGAACTACCTGATCACGATCGTGTGGGTCGTCGGTATCACCAACGCGATGAACCTGTTGGACAACATGGACGGCCTCTCGAGCGGGTTGGCGGCGATTGCAGCGGTCTTTTTTATGCTGTTGGCCGTTCTGAGCGGCCAATACCTGGTGGGAATTCTGGCGGCGGCCTTGTTGGGCGCCTGCATCGGCTTTCTACGTTACAACTTCAACCCGGCCAGCATCTTCATGGGTGACAGTGGCTCGCTGTTCATCGGCTTTGTCCTGGCAGCCCTTGCGATCAAGCTGCGTTTTCCAAGCAACGTCGTCCTGGTAACGTGGATGGTGCCCGTGCTCGTGCTGGGTATTCCCATCTTCGACACGACGTTGGTGTTCATCTCGCGTCTGCGCCGCGGGTTGAATCCACTGACCACCCCAGGGAAAGACCACCTTTCGCATCGGCTGGTACGCCTCTTCGGCGCATCGCGACGCGAGGCGGTACTGATCATCTATCTCCTGGCCGGCATGTTGGGCCTGCTGGCCATCTTTGTCACCCGGGCCAGTGTGATCGAGGCCTACTTCGTGGCCGCCATCGTCACCGCTGTCAGTCTGTGGGGTGTGTGGCGGCTCGAACAGGTGCCTGTTGTTGACCCACCACCCCCGGCTGTACTGCCCGTCAGCCCTGAAGGCGGCGAAACAAACACCCCACGCCGCGAGCCGCACGAAGGGCGTGTGTAAGAATTGATATCGTCTCTCTCGCCGATCAACATCGGTGTCGCCAATCGAATCTCCAGTTGAGGTGAACCATCCATGTTTTCACGAAATCGATCGCTGGGTATCATCGTGCTCATCGTCGCCTTGGGTCTCCTGGGCCTGCTGGCTGCATGTACGACACAGCCCATATCTCAGGCCACCACTGTGCCGGCCAACACCACCCCTGCCGATGTTAGTACACCGGTACCTGCCGCCAGCCCAGAACCAGGCGCCACTCCCGCTGGCCAACAGTGGAGCGAACCACCGGCGATGACCATCGATCCCAGCAAGGTCTATTTTGCCACCTTCAAAACCGACAAGGGTGACATCAAGGTCGAGCTGTATGCCGAGGATGCGCCCAAGACGGTGAACAACTTCGCCTTCCTCGCGCGTGAAGGCTTCTACGACAATACCACGTTCCATCGGGTCATTGCTGACTTCATGGTGCAGGGTGGTGATCCCACCGGCACCGGTACCGGTGGTCCGGGCTACCAGTTCGAGGACGAAATCGATCCAGCGAAGGTCTTCGATGGTCCTGGGTACCTGGCCATGGCCAATGCGGGCCCCAACACCAACGGCAGCCAGTTCTTCATCACCACGGTGCCAACGGAATGGCTGAATGGCCAGCACACCATCTTCGGCAAAGTCGTTGAGGGTATGGAGGTCGTGCAGAGCCTGACCCCACGCGACCCTGCGGCCACCCCATCGACACCGGGTGATGTTCTGAAGACAGTGGAAATCAGCGAAGGCACAGCGAGCCTGCTGCCGCCCCCCACAGCAACCGTGCCACCGACACCCACGCCAACACCCAATCCGCCGGTACCAACTTCCGGTCGTCCCTTGGCCGAGGTGCCGGCTGCAGAGCGTGAGGGTCTGTTCAACGTGCCACCGGAGCTCGTCATCGACGAGGACAAGTCGTACACAGCGGTTGTCACCACCAGCCGTGGTACGTTCGAAATCGAGCTGCTGCCCAGCGTAGCCCCGCAGAGTGTCAACAGCTTTGTCGTGTTGTCCGATCTCGGCTTCTACGACGGCATGCCAATTGCCTACAACGACCCGACGGTCATCATCGGCGGCTCGCCGGGCGGTCAGCCGAGCAGCGATGTCGGTTATACCGTGCCCCTGGAAATATCACCGTCGATCACACACACCCTGGGTGTCGTCGGCCTGTACCATACCCAGGATCAGGCCGCATCCAGCGGCAGCCAGTTCTACATCATGCTGCAGGATGTGCCGAACCTGGATGGACAGTTCAGCATCATCGGCCGGATCACGTCGGGCATCGACGTCGTGCAGAAGCTGATCGGACCGGCCGCACCCGCCTCTCCGGAGGCCACGCCAACCGCCGGCGACGTCATCGAGAAGATCGAGATCGTTACGCGATAACGATTGCGGTGCAGTGAGAGACACCGGGCCCAGCGCGGTGTCTCTCATCCCACCTGCCCTTGGGGAACGCATGGAGGCTGATACCCTTATGGAGCCGGCCACGCGGCACCCAACCCGCGCGGCAGCGTCTGGCTGGCGGCGGGCCCTGCCGCGCATCCTGGCCTTGCTGTTGGCGATTGTCATCAGTGTGGTCGTGTTTGCCTTGCGTGACAGGGTAGAGCAAATGGCCTCCCTGGGTTACCCCGGCGTGTTCCTGGTGAGCCTGCTGGGCAATGCCACACTGATCCTACCAGTGCCTGGGCTGGTGTTGGTGTTTGCGATGGGCAGCGCGCTGAACCCACTGGTGGTAGGCGTCGTGGCTGGTATCGGCATGGCCATTGGCGAAATGACCGGTTACCTGGCCGGCTACAGCGGCAGCGCCATCGTCGAAGATAACAAACACTACGCCCAGATCGAACAGTACGTGCATCGGTTCGGCGGCTGGGTCATCTTCCTCCTGGCGCTGATTCCGATCCCGTTGTTCGACGTGGCTGGGATTGCGGCCGGTGCCATCCGTTTCCCGGTGGTGTGGTTCCTGGTCGCGGCGGGTGCCGGTAAAATCATCAAAGCAACCGCAGTGGCCCTGGCCGGCGCCGGTTCACTGGCCGCGCTGGAGTCGTGGCTGCGTTAAGGAGACGATCGTTCATGGAGTGGTGGCAAGAACTTTTTGACGACACGTATCTGGCCCTGTGGGCCCACAAGCTGACGACAGAACGCACCACCCAAGAAGCGGCCGGCATTCAAGAGATCCTCAAGCTGCGGGCCAATACACCGGTCCTTGACCTGGCGTGCGGCCAGGGTCGCCTGACCGTCCCCCTGGCGCAGGGTGGCTGGCAAATGACCGGCCTCGACTACTCACCTGTGTTACTGGCACGTGCGCAGGCCGCAGCAGTCGAAGCCGGTGTCACTGTCACGTGGCACCAGGCCGACATGCGCACACTGCCCGAGGCATGGACGGATCGATTTGCCGCAGTGATCAATATCTTTTCAGCGTTTGGTTATTTCGAGAGCAACCGCGAGAACCAACGCGTGCTGGAGGAGGTACACCGGGTGCTGCAGCCCGGTGGCCACTTCCTCATCGAAAGCAACCATCGCGACAACGTGATGCGCCAGTTCCAGGGGCACGATTGGTTCGAAGTGGGGCACCTGACGGTCTTCACCGAGCGCGATTTCGACCCGGTCACCGGTATCACGACCGAGCAGATGCACTGGTTCGACGAGCAGGGCCAACGGCATCGCCGTCATTTCCGGGTGCACCTGTATACCGCCACCGATCTGACGCGCATGCTGCTGGATGCCGGCTTGCAGCCCGTCGCCTATTTTGGTGGGCTCGACGGCAGTGAGTTCAGTCTCACGAGCCGTCGCCTGGCCATCCTGACGCAGAAACCAGCGAATTGAGTGAATTCTTGGCAGACCGCGATTGGGCGCAAATTTGCGCCCATCTTTGGGGTGTGTGGTTGTGCGGATGGTGTGTGCAATGAGCAGTTGTTGGCGTCGGTGACCTGGATGTTGTTTATGGCCAAAGTGTGGGCCGCGTGACGCACGGCGTCCATCGAAGGTGTGGTATACCAGGGACAACGAGTTTTAGAGGATGAGGCGTCCGCATCCCCAGATGCGGACCCTACATGGTGCGGTCATTCGTTTGTGAGGATGTTATGTCAAACCCAGAACCCAGTTACACCTTGCCCAAAACGTACGATTTCCACAGCGTGGAGGAGCGCCTCTACCGGTGGTGGGAAGAAAACGGCTGGTTCAAGCCGGAAAACGCCATCGACCCGGACGGCGAATCGTTCACGATTTCGATTCCGCCGCCCAACGTAACCGGTGAGCTGCACCAGGGGCACGCGCTGTTCGTTGCGTTGGAGGATCTCATGATCCGTTACGCGCGCATGCGCGGCAAGGCGGCACTGTGGGTTCCGGGTACCGACCACGCCGGCATCGCCACGCAGCTGCAGGTCGAGCGCAAGCTGCGCAACGAAGGGACCAGCCGCCAGGAAATCGGGCGTGCACGCTTCCTGGAGGAGTGTTGGGCCTGGAAAGAAAAATACCACGGTCGCATCGTGGGCCAGCTGCGGCGGATTGGGGCGAGCTGCGACTGGGAGCGCGAGCGCTTCACCCTCGATAACGGGCTGAATGCGGCGGTGCGCGAGGCCTTCGTGCGCCTCTACCGCATGGGACTCATTTACCAGGCCGAGTACCTGGTGAACTGGTCGCCCGGTCTGCAAACGGCGGTGTCCGACGTGGAAGTGGAGTACAGCGAAGAGCAAGGCACGCTGTACTACTTCAAATACCCGGTGGCGGGTGCCAGTCTCGAGGACGGCCCCGGACGCGGATACATTCCGGTGGCCACGACGCGTCCCGAAACGATCCTGGGCGACACCGCAGTGGCCGTGCACCCCGAAGATGAACGTTACCGTCACCTGATCGGCGCGACCTGCCTGGTGCCGATGCTGAAGCGCCCCATCCCCGTGATTCACGACACCTACGTGGACCGTGAGTTTGGCACCGGCGCGCTCAAGATCACCCCGGGCCACGATCTGAACGACTTCGAAATTGGCCAACGCCACGGCATGCAGATCATCAACATCATGAACAAGGATGCCACGCTCAACGACAATGCCGGCCCCTACGCCGGCCTGGATCGTTTCGAGGCGCGGCGCCGGATGTGGGCCGACATGGAAGCGGCCGGTTTGACCATCAAGACCGAAGTCTACACCCTGCAGGTGCCGCGGTCACAGCGCGGCGGGGAAGTGATCGAGCCGCTGGTGAGCAAACAGTGGTTCGTGAACATGAAACCGATGGCCGCCATGGGCCTGGCGGCGGTGCGCAGTGGGCGCATCAAGATCGTGCCCGATCGCTTCACCAAGGTGTACTACAATTGGCTGGAGAATCTGCGCGACTGGTGCATCAGCCGCCAGCTCTGGTGGGGACACCGGATTCCGGTGTGGTACGGACCGGATGGCACCGCATTCACCGCACATACCGCGGAGGGTGCCGCCGCCCAGGCCCACAGGCATTACGGGCACGCCGTGGAACTCAAACAGGACGAGGACGTGCTCGATACCTGGTTCAGTTCGGGTCTGTGGCCGTTCAGCACGTTGGGCTGGCCGGATGATACTGCGGATCTGCGGCGTTACTACCCCACGTCGGTCCTGGAAACCGGCTACGACATCCTGTTCTTCTGGGTCGCGCGCATGATCATGATGGGCCTCATGTTCACCGACGACGTGCCGTTCGAGACCGTGTACCTGCACGGCATCGTGCGCGACGAGTTGGGGCGCAAGATGTCGAAAACGACCGGCAACGTCATCGACCCCATCGAGGTCATGGAAGAGTACGGTACGGATGCCCTGCGCTTCACCCTGCTGACGGGCTCGTCGCCTGGCAACGACATGAACCTCAGCCTGGAGCGGGTGAAGGGCAACCGCAACTTCGCCAACAAGATTTGGAACGCCACGCGGTTCGTGTTGTCCAGTCTGGAGCAGCTGCCAGCACTGCCGGCTGCGACTCCCGAATCCTGGACCCTGGCCCAACGCTGGATCCGCAGCCGCCTGCAGCGCACGATCGACGATGCCACGCGGTTGTTCGAGACGCACCAGTACGGCGAAGCCGGGCGCCAGACGTACGAGTTCCTGTGGAGCGAATACGCCGACTGGTACATCGAAATTGCCAAGCGCGAATTGGCCGACGCACGCAGCGCGATGGCAGCGGCCGATACCCTGGTGATGGTGCTGGACCAGGCGCTGCGCCTGCTGCACCCGTTCATTCCGTTCGTCACGGAGGAGTTGTGGCAGCACCTGAAGGCGGCGGCAGAGGCCCGCGGTCAAACCTGGCCCGCGGCATTGATCGTGGCACCGTGGCCGGCGGCCGACACAGCACCGATCGACCCGGCTGCGGAGGCGCAGTTCGAGCGCCTGCAGGAGTTGGTGCGCGCCATCCGCAATGCGCGCACCGAATACAAGGTGGAGCCGCAGAAACGCTTCAGTGCCCGCTTCGCCGCAGGCGAACATACCGCACTGTTGACCGCCCAACGCGAGATACTCGTTCAGCTGGCTCGCCTGGACGACAACCAGCTCACGATTGCGGAGTCGGTGGAAGCGCCGGCGCAGGCGGTCACACTGGTGGCCGCGGGCATTACATGCTACCTCCCGCTGGCCGGCCTGGTCGACCTGGATGCGGAACGCAGTCGTCTGCAGAAAGAGCTGGAACAGGTGCTGAACGACGTGCAGCGGGTGGAACGGACCCTGGCCAACAGTGGATTCGTGGCACGCGCACCGGCCGATGTCGTTGCACGCGAGCGGACGCGCCTCGACGAGCTGGCACAGCGACGCACCAGCCTGGAAGACCGCCTCACCGGTTTGGGTGCCGCGTGAAAGATCGAGGAGGACTATGACCTGGCTGAGTGTGGTGTGGTGGCAGACTGTGACACCGCCTGCCGAAACGATCCCAACGGCCCCCCCACCCAATTTTCTCTGGATCGGGCTGGGCATTCCGCTCATCATTGTGGTGGTGGGTATCGTCACCGTGCTGTGGCTGCGCTGGCGTGAAGCCCACGGTGGTGACATGTAACCATCCCGCTGAGTTCGTCACATCCGAATAACCGCGGGGGCACGCCTGGCCAGGCGTGCCCCCGCCCACCAGACCAGTACCCCCACGGCAGCACCCGTCAGTGGGCTCAGCCAGTCCGACCAGCCGACCAACTTGATGCCCAGAAAGACCGCCAGCGCCACCCACGCCAGCCACCACTCGCTGCGTCGCACGGTGTTCGGCACCTGGCTGGCCGTCCACAGGATGAAAAATACCAGCAGAAGCACGTGACCGCTGATTGGGATCAGCAAGCCCAGCCGTGCTGCGGATATAACCACCAACACCAGCAGCTGCGCAGCCAGCACGACGGCCGCCCATCGCGGCCGCAACCGCATCAACAGCCACAAGTCGGCCAGCAGAATACCAAAGAACGGGAACGCAGCCACCATGTAGGCCACCGGCACCTCGACGTCCTGCGGTGTCATGCCGGTCACAATGGGGGTTGGGCCCTTGAGCCACAGGCCACCCGCACCGAGCAGCGTCACCAGGCTGGCCCCGATCAGGTGAGACGACGCCAGGCCACTCACCTATGCGGGCAGGCTGCTGAGGATCTCGTCGATCTGTTGTTTGGCCTGGGCAACTGCCTGGCGCAGCCCCTCATCACGCTCGCGCAGCTTCAGCAGATCATCCTCCAGCTGGTTGAGAGACCGCGTATAGCGGGCACGCAGCTGACCCTCCTCGCCCTGGTCACGCAGGTTGGCCAGGTTGCCCTGGGTCTGTTTCTGCTGGTTGAAGATGGCCTGGCGTGCCGTCTCGTTGTGCCTGAGCTCCGCTTCATATTCGCTGATCTGGTTGTACTGGGCCAGGATGCGCTCGATGACCTCGAAGGTCTCTTTATCCAGGACGCGGTCGCGCAGCCAGCGCTGCAGCTGCGCGCTGCGTTGGTTACGCAGTTCCTCGCGCCGTGCCACCAGGCGGCGCTGCTGCGCCGTGAAGGTCGTTGTGCCGTGGGGTTTGACGCGCACCAGGTAGCGGTACGTATCCGCTGTGGCCTCGGCCGGTTCGGGGGTGTCGAACGGTGTATACTGTGGCAGGCGCGGGTGTTCGATCGTGACATCTACCGGCTGCTCGTTGCGGTTTTCCACCGTATAGACGATGCGCTGGATGTTGTACTCCTGGACGGAAAGCATGCGGTGTTCCAGGTTGACCGCCACCAGGACCTGCTCGGCGGCCGGTGCCTCGCTGATTTTGACGCCCAGATCAACGGCATAAGCCAGGAAAATGTCGTTGCCAGGGCTGGTAAACGGCAGTATCGCCTCGCCAGCGTATTCACCGGCATCTGTCACCGTAAGCGGGCCACGTTCCAGGGTCAAGCCGGTTTCGTTCTTGAAGCGGGCGGTAATCACCGGGTTGATCGGGTGTTTGCGCCCGTTGTAGATCCGCTCCTTGTGATGCGCCAGCCGCGCCTGCAGGATTGGCACCATGGCCGAGCGTCCGCGCCGCACGGTGACCGGGTTGGCCACGACGTAGCTGAAGAACTCGCCCTGGGCCTGGCCGGTGGCCGCCACGGTGGTCGATTCAGCCCCATCGGCGGCCATGAGCCGCGCTGGCCCGCGTTTGCTGGCCGGTGCGGCCGCAAAGGTCATGGCCGATTCTTCGGGCATAGACCGCAGGGCCGCTTCGAACTCCACCGGGCCGGCAACCGTGCGCGTTTCCTCGGTAACCACCGGACGTTCTGGCGTGTAGGGCGTGTACAGGTCGTAGATGAAGCTAACCGGCATGCCGGCCACGAACGACAGCTGCACGTTCTCCAGGTCTTCATCGAACGTATTGTCGAACAACCCCCAGCCCTGCAGGAGTGCCTGGCCGCCGTGGGTCGCCTCGTCCGCCACGAGCCGGTAGCTCACACGCCAGATGGGACTGGGAGCGATGTAACTCACCACCAGGTCGGTGCGGCCCGGCGTCAGGCGGATGGTGACAGCACGCTTGTTTTCGGCCGCTTTGCTCGTCTCCAAATAATAGGTGAGGTCTTCGGATGCGCGCGTATCGAGCAGGTTCAGCTCCAGCACTTCGTCGAGCGCCATGGCGCGCACCTGTGCCGCGGCTGAAACGTAGAGTGACAACAGGGTGGCACTCATCGGTTCGCGCTCGCCCGGCAGGTCGACGCCAACCATCAAGCCGGTCACCGTGTCGCTGGTTGTGACCACCTTGACCTCGCGCCCACGCAGGTCACGCAGCAGGTCGCGCAGGCTGGACGCCGCCGACAGCTGGATGGAGGAGCGTGCCAGGAGAGCGGGTTTATCTTCAGGGGTCTGGTAATCCATGCCCAGCACCTGACCGCCACCAACTGTAAAGGCCGTCAGGCTCTTGAGGATGTCGTTCATCTCGTCCTTCATGAAGACGAGACTCACCGTCTCTTCCTCGATCTGGCTGCGGCGCTCGTAGTAGCCGACGCCGTGTTTGTACAGGGTCATCTTGACGATGGGCAGAGTTGCCATGGGATCACCTCACACCGGGTATGCAACAGGAATTCGCTGAGCAACGACGGGCCGCAAACGTTATCCGGCCTTCGGCGCCGACGCCTGATGAACACGGCATACGCTCTCACCTGCCAGGGCCTTATTCTTACACGGCGTGCCGGCTTTGGTAATTGCCTGGCAGGGCTGCGTGCCATTGAAAGCCACCGCAGCTGGGACAGCTTCCACTACACTGGGTGGCGCTGCCGTGACCGTGTCGGTGCCGTTAGTGGCTGGGGGTGCTGCTGGTTCACTCACGACGGCTGCCCGACTGCGGCGTTTGGTGGTCTTGGGGGTGGGCGCATTTAGAGCCATTTCGGCTGGCGGACTGGCGGGCGCGGCGCGTTGGGATGCCTGGAGCGGGGTCGTTTGCGCTGCGGGCGGTGCCTCGATGCTGGGCGGGGCCGATTTTTTGGCCAGCGCCTGGGCGCGCACCCAGGCCAGCATGTCGCGAAACTCCTGCTCGAAACAGGTATTGATCGTCTCTGGGTCAGGAACCAACGCCGCGTCGGTGGCAATGCCAAGGGTCACGCAGTTGTTGTAACTGAAGATGCTCACCCCCAGGCCCATGCGTCCCGATTGCGGCACCCAGAACATGAGGGTCTCGATCAAAGCGCCGGCAAAATAGATCGCCTGACCGGGGCCGCGCACATTGGTCATTACGGCCGACGATTTTGCGCCGAACATGTCGACGAAACGTTCAGAAATCTGCTGCGGCGTCATGCCCAAGGCGTTGAGAATCTGGTAGGCGACGAAGGCTTCGGGTGTGCTCTTGATATCGTCCATGCGGCGCTTGACTTCTTCCAGACGCTCGATGGGGTCCTGGATGTAAATCGGCAGCGACAGGTAAATGAGGCCGAATTTATTGCCCAGCTTGCGTGCCTCTTCTGCCGGCCGCAGATCGACAGGCACCATGGCCCGAATGTTAATGTCTTCGGTCGCCTGGCCGCGCTGTTCCATGTAGCGTCGCAGCGCACCGGTCACCGCACTGAGCAGCACGTCGTTGACCGTGCCGCCCATCGCTTTGCCGATCAGTTTGACATCAGAGAGAGCGATCTTGTGCGACCACGCGGCGCGTTTACGCACACCGAGCGGGCCTTTGTACACCGTCTTGGGATCGGGACTCAACAGCAGGATCTTGCTCAATGCACCGCCGGCGCTGAATGCCTCGGCCGCAAGATCGACGGCGTGGGATGGGTTGAAGATCGATTCCAGTCCCTCGTGTACGACCGTCCCGGTTACCTGGCGGGTCGTACTGAACACGCTCGAGCCGAGACGCAGCAGTCCACCCAGAAGGCCACTCGAGCCACGCTGTCTTGGCAGTGCCTGCAGAACGTCCTGGGGGCCGGGCCAGGGTGCATCGGCCTCTGTGTCGGTCAGCGACATCAGAACGTACATCAATGCTGTGCCGTCGCCGATGCAGTGATGGATGCGAATGATCACCGCACAGCCGGTGCCGACGTTTTCGATCAGGTGAAGGTGCCACAAGGGTTTGGAAAAATCGAGCGGTGTGCTCATGATGTCGCTGACGATTTCCTGCAGCGCAATCTGGTCGCCAGGAGGCGGTAGAGCCACGCGGTGCAGGTGTGCGTCCAGGTCGAACTTGGGATCACTGACCCAGTAGGCGCGCAGGCCCTGCTGGGAGATCTTGTGTTTGAAGCGGGGAAACGTCCCGACCATTCGGTACTTGATCGTATCGCGGACCCGCTCGAAATCCAACGGTTGCCGGAAGATGTACATCCCGGTGATCATCATCAGGTTGGTGGGGTCTTCCATGTGCAACCAGGCAGTATCTACGTTGTTCAGTGGGATTCCTATCCGAATATTGTCGGCCATTTCTCCGTACCCCTTCCGCATTCAACGCTGCTCACGCCGTTCGGTCATTGTGCAGGATATATCATCCCAACTATAAAACAATCGACCAAGAAAGTCAATCATTACGCAGCCAGGCCAAAACACGGCCTGCCCTTTGTGTCTTACGTACCGATTTTTGCCGCACATGACGGGCCTGTGGTACGATTACGGCCACTGGAGGGTGCGCGATGTCCATTTCCCGCGTGACGACAGCTCCCCAACCGGACGAGCATACCGGTGCGCCGGGCAGCGCCGGGGGTGCGCCGGTTGTCATCGAGCTACCACCTGGCATCGATGCCAACACGGAAAGCGCACTGTATTCGGCGGTTACGTCGGTTCTGGTGGGCAGCGGTTACACCGTTCGTTTCGAACCCTGCCCCACGCCGCCTGCGCCCAATGGTGCCAGTGCAGTGTCAGACCCGCGTATCTCGGTAGTGGTGCCGGTCTACAATGAAAGTGACAATCTGCCCGAACTGGCGCGCCGTCTGCACGCGGTGCTCGAGGCCCAAGGGGACACGTACGAGGTGGTTTTTGTCGATGATGGCAGCCAGGACAATTCCCTGGGCATCCTGGGATCACTGCGCGCCAGCGACACGCACGTGCGCGTCGTGCGCCTGTCGCGCAACTTCGGCCATCAGGCTGCGATCAGCGCCGGTATCGACCATGCCAGCGGTGACGTCATCATCGTGATGGATGCCGACCTGCAGGACCCACCGGAAGAGATACCAAACCTGCTCGCCCACTGGCATCAGGGTTACCAGGTAGTTTACGCCATTCGGCACCAACGGAAAGAGGGCCTGCTCAAGCGCAGTGCCTACGGCTTCTTCTATCGATCCTTGCACCAGGTTTCCAGCATCGAGATCCCGCTGGATGCCGGTGATTTCTGTGCCATCGACCGCCAGGTGGCGGACGTCCTGCGCAGCATGCCCGAGCGCAACCGCTTCATTCGGGGTATCCGCAGCTGGATTGGTTTCCGCCAGATTGGTGTGCGCTACAACCGGGCCGCACGTTATGCGGGCAAGCCCAAATACGGCCTGTTCAAGCTCACGCGCCTGGCGCTGGATGGTTTTTTCTCCTTTTCGTACATGCCGCTGCGCCTGGCTTCCCTCCTGGGGCTACTGGTTTCCATTGCCGGCTTTTTTCTCGCCGTGTGGACGATCTACAAACGCCTGGTGCTGCCCGAATTCCCCTCCGGTTTTGCCACGATCGTCGTTGGCATGATGTTTCTGGGTGGCATTCAACTCCTGGCGCTGGGCGTCATCGGTGAATACGTGGGCCGCATCTTCGATGAAGTCAAACAACGGCCGCTGTACATCGTGCGCGAGCGCTGGGGCTTCGACCAGGCGAGCCTGCACCCAACCCGTAACGAGTAGGTCATGCGACTGTTGATGCTGGACAACGAATACCCGCCCCTGGGTGGTGGCACCGGGGTGGTCAACTACCATCTGCTGGTCGAATTCAGCCAGATGACCGATCGTCTCATCGAAGTGGACCTGGTGACGTCGAGCCGGACCCGCACCACATACGAATACGAGGAAATGACACCGGCCATTCGCCTGCACAAGGTGCCGGTAGATAACCACAACATCCACCATTCGACCAACGTCGAACTCCTGCGCTATGCGGCACGCGGTTACCGGTACGCCCGCCGCCTGGCAGGCAAGCAGCCCTACGACCTGGTCTTTGCCTTTGCCGGTGTACCGGCCGGCGGCATTGCGATGGGTCTGCGTGCCAGCGCTGGCCTGCCCTACGTCGTGTCCCTGCAAGGTCCGGACGTGCCCGGATTCGAGGACCGTTACCGCCTGGTCTACCGCGTTCTGACACCCTTCATCCGCCTGGTGTGGCGGCACGCGGATGCGGTGCTTGCGATCAGCCAGCGGCACCGGGCCCTGGCCTGGCAAACCGCGGCGGGCCTGCCTATCGACATCATCTACAACGGCGTCGATCTCACGCAGTTCACCCCGGTCGATCATACATCCCGCACAGCGCAAAACCCGGTCCGGATCCTGTGCGCGGCCCGGCTGATCGAACGTAAGGGCCAGCATCACCTGTTGGCGGCAGCCCAGCACCTGAAGCAGCGCGGTATCGACAACTTCCGCATCATCCTGGCCGGCACGGGTGACTTCGAGCCTGCACTGCGCCAGCAGGTCGAGCGCAGCGGGCTTGCGGCGCACGTCGAATTCCTGGGCTTCGTACCCCGCAGCGGCATGCCCGCGGTCTACGCCCAGGCTGACATCTTCTGCCTGCCTTCGTTCAACGAGGGCATGTCGATGGCCTTGCTGGAAGCGATGGCCAGCGGCCTGCCGGTGGTCGTCACAGAGACCGGCGGCGTCGACGAGCTGATCGACGGCAACGGCCTGGTCGTGCCATGGGCCGACACGGGCGGCCTGGCCGATGGCCTGGCCGGGCTGGTGGCATCGCCGGCGCAGCGCGCCGCCCTGGGGGCACGGGGCCACCGTATTGCCGCCGGCTTCACCTGGCCGGCGATTGCCCGCCAATACGTGGCCCTGTTCGACCGTGTTGTGACACGGCATGGCCGGCCATGCGCGTGACGTTGATCAACCTGTGGCCACGCGGCGGCATGGCCCACTACAGCGCGGCGCTGGCCAATGCCCTGGCATGCCAGCCCGATGTCCGTGTCACGGCCCTGGTCCCGCGCCAGCCGGCACCACGTGGTTTTGCGCCTGACGTGAGTCTGGCAACCGTCGATGTCCCTACCGGTAACCGGCCCGCCGACCTGCTGCGTTTGCCGGGACAGGCGCTGGGCCTACCCGGTTACCTGCGGACCATCCGTGCCTCGAACCCCGACATCGTGCATGCCAATCTCAGCACGCACCCCTGGGAGATTGCCACCCTGCCCTGGCTGCGTGCCCACTGGCCGCTGGTCGTCACCCAACACGAAGTTGGGATCAAACAGGGTGAAGGCGGCTGGCGTAAGCGCTGGTCGGTGTGGGCTGGACCACACTATGCCGACCATCTCTTTGTGCATGGCACTGCCCTGGCCGATCAGCTGGTCGATCAGCGCGGCATTCCCGCCGCGCGTATCAGCATCATTCCGATGGGTGTGCCCGAGGGATTTGCGCCGGCAGAGATGGTGCCCGCCGCGCCGTCGGCAACGGTACTCTTCTTCGGGCGCATCAAGGCCTACAAAGGTCTTGACATCCTGGTGCAGGCCATGCCGGCGGTGATGGCGCAGGTGCCGCACGTGCGCTTCGTGATCGTAGGCGGCGAAGGGGACATGGCAGCCTACCAGCAGCGACCCGAGGCGGCTAACGCACCCGTAACCTGGATCAACCGTTTTGTCGAGGACCACGAAGTGGCCGGCTTCTTTCACCAGGCGGCCGTCGTCGTGCTGCCGTACACCGACGGCAGTGCCTCCAGCGTCATCACCCTGGCGTACGCTTTTGCCCGGCCGGTGGTGGCCACCCGGGTTGCCAGCCTGCCAGACGCCGTGGTTGACGGTGTCACCGGCCTGTTGGTGCCAGCGCGTGACCCGGCTGCCCTGGCTGGTGCGTTGGTCCAGCTGCTGCGCGACCCGGAACGCTGCCGCCAGATGGGTCAGCAGGCCCAGCGGTGGGCCGCGACGCACCTGGCGTGGCCTGGCATTGCCGCGCGCACGGTCGCCGTGTACGCACAGCTGTTGGCGGATCGTCGAGGTCACAGCGCATGACGCCCCTGCCGCACGTCGTTGCGATTGTGCTCAACTGGAACGGTCTGGCCGATACGCGCGTCTGCCTGCGCAGCCTGCAGGAGCAAGATTATGGCGCGTTGACGGTGCTGGTGGTCGATAATGGATCAACCGACGGTTCGGTGCCGGCATTACGCAGCGAATTTCCCGGGCTGGCGATTCTCGAGACCGGGGCCAATCTCGGTTTCTGCGGTGGCAACAACGCTGGCATCGAGTGGGCCATGGCCCATGCTGCCGACTATGCGCTGCTGCTCAACAACGACACGTGGTTCGATCCGGCAATGACCGGGCAGTTGGTCGCGGCCGCCGAGTCTGACCCACGGATTGGCATGGTAGGCCCCAAGATCCTGCAGGCCAGCCCGCCTGACACGCTGTGGTCGGCGGGCGGTGTAGTGACCTACTGGGGCAACGTTACGGCGATGCGGGGTTTTGGGCAGGTCGATCGCGGGCAGTTCGACGCACCGGCCGATGTGGACTATCTGCCGGGATGTGGTATACTAGTGCGGCGCCAGGTTCTGGAGCAGATTGGGCTGCTCGATCTGGCCTATTATTGTTACTATGAAGATACCGACTGGGCCATGCGTGCGCGGCAGGCCGGTTGGCGCGTCTGTTACGTGCCGATGGCCAGCATGTGGCACAAAGGGGGCAGCAGTACCGGTGGGTTCTACAACCCGCGCGAGAAATACATGGCCGGTGTCAACGCGGTACGCTTCATGCGGTCGTATGCCCGACCGTGGCATTGGGTGTTGTTTGGCACCTCCCTGGTCATAGGTATCCCCTGGTTGTTCATACGTGAAGGCGCACGCGGCCGCAGTGCGGTTGTACGCGCCAAAGTGACGGGACTGATCGATGGCTTCCGAAATATCGAACTACGATCCAGGATCTGAGCAGCCAGTTCGGCGCTCACCCGGGTGGGTTTACCTGGTTTTGCTGCTCGTTCTGCTCTGGGCATTTGGGCTGCGGATGTACCAGCTGAACACCCGTCCTTTCTGGGGTGATGAGGCGCTGACGGGCAACCTGGTACACATGGGACCGGCATCGGTGCTGCGCACGACGGCACCGCTCAGCTTTCTGCGTCAGCTCGGCACAAACCTGGGAGGCGAGCTGGTCATCGGCTGGGGATATCAGCTGCCGCTGCCGCTGCTGGCCTCACTCACCAGTCTGATCGGCCCGCAGGACATGCTGGTGCGCCTGCCTTCTTTTATGGCGGGTATCCTGGCAGTGGCGGTGGCCTATGCCCTGGGCAGGCGCCTGTTCAATACGCAAGTCGGGCTGCTCCTGGCTTTTCTGCTGGCGAGCGCCAGTTTTCAGATCATCTATTCACAAGAGGCGCGCTATTACAGCCTGATGTTCTTCTTGTCGGTCCTCGGCGCCTACCTGTTGTGGCGTGCGCTGGAAGAGAACCGTGCCCTATTCTGGATCGGCTTCATTACCGTCAGTATTCTGAATGTGTGGAATCACCTGTTTGCCGTTTTCTTCCTGGCTCCCATGGCGCTGTATGCCGGGGTGCGCCTGGCCCAGCGCCTGCTGACACGCCTGCGCATGGACGCGGCGCGCAGCCGGCGGCGGGCGCTGCCACCGCGGCATCCCACGGCGCGCAGCCGCCTGCTCCACTGGCAGCAGGTCGCCTGGAGTGCACTGCGGCAGGCACCGCTCCTCTATCTCGGCACGGCCATTGCTGTCGTAGCGCTGCTCCTGCTGACCTCGGAAGTGGCGCTGCCTGTGGTTCGTGCGGCCACCGGTACCTCCGCGACGGCACGACCCATCAATGTCGGATTCTCGTCGGGCACCGAAGGTGCGATGGCCGAGGAGACGGGCCTGCACGGTTTTTCGCTCTCACCCGCGTCCCTGTTCGAGCTGGCGGCGCTGTTTGGCAGCGGCGGCGGCTGGCATGCGGTACTCTACCTGGGGCTGGCAGCGTTGGGTGTGATCTACGTGCTGCAGACACGCAGGTGGCGAGCCGGTTTCTTTCTTGCCACCTGGCTGATCGTGCCGCTGCTTATGGTATCCCTGGTACGATCCGAGCACTTCTTTGTCGAGAAGTATATCATCTTCGTACAGCTCCCTTACCTGGCATTTGTGGCCCTGGGGATTTATGCTGCCTGGCAGTGGGTGTTCCGCCGTCTGTTGGCGGGTCCCCTGGGTCGGTTTCCCTGGCCAGCGCTGGCCGCTACTGCCATCGTGGCCCTGCTCATATTTGTGAATGCGCAGCCCGTGCTGGCCTATTATCGGCTGGAGGATCGACTCAACTGGCGTGGCGTGGTCGCCTACCTGCAAACAAACTTGCAGCCGACCGATGCCGTCATCTATGCCACATCGCGCATGCTCGATGCGGCGCCGTTCGAGTACTACTTCAAGCTGCTCGTCGACCCCGAACAATACGGCGATTTTGTATTGACCTACGAGAATCTCTCGGCGCAGCAGTTGCAGCACATTTTCGATACCCACGATCGGGTCTGGATCATCGATCACGTCTATCGCGGCGGATTCAAGGAGATTGGTTCGTTGTACGGGGGCGTCGACCCCACGATGGTTGCGGGTGTTCCCGTCTACCGGGTCAACAGCGCCCCCGTCATGACCAGCAAAGTGCCCTTCACGCCGGCGCCAGGCGCTGACATCTTCCGTTCGGCGCGCGGCGTCGTCGCCGGCCAGGATTTGCTGGTAGCCCTTACCCTGGACGATCCAACCGTCTCAGAAAAATTCGCCGTCTTTCTCAGCGGCGAACACCGCGGCGAGCTCGACCCCAGCGGGTTGACTGCGCCCGATTATGTACGTATTCCGATCACGGCGTCCCAGGTATCGAGTGTGGACATTGCGACGGTATCGGGTGCACCGGCCGACGTTTACAGCGGCACCCTCATCACGGTGGCCGGGACCGCTTTGCCCGACCAGGCAGACACACGCATCGAAGCCGAACGTTATCCCACCGACAACGGCTTTGTGTACGATCTTGCGGAGGCCAGCGGTGGCCAGGTGGTGCGTGCCCAGAGTTTCAACACCATTTCGCGCTTTCCACTGTGGTTAAGTGAACCGGGCGATTATCTGTTGACTCTGCACGGGCGCCTGGGTGCGCGCGTCGGCACACCCATCTGGTCAGTTGTGCTGGACCGGCAGGCCATCGGCACCATGCCACCCAAAGAGACCGGCAATTGGGAAGATCAGGCAATTCCGCTGCGCTTCGACCAGGCGGGCCTGCACGAGTTGGTTCTGGGCGTCACAGCCAATGCCTACGTTGAAAACGGGTTTGCCGATCTCGACTACATCACGTTACAGGCGCGTGAAAATTGGGTCTGGCGCGGTGTCGCGCAGGTCGACCTGGCAACAGCCACTTCCGGCGGCGATACGAACGCCGATCTGACGTGCAGCAGCGACAACACCAGCCCCGGTCGCTGGTTGACGGGTGAAGCGCTGCAAGTCCCGATCACGGTGGATGATTCGGCCACCTACGTGGTCAAGACCAAAACAGCCAGCAGCGACACAAACGCATCTTTCGACGTAACCGTCGACGAACTGCCCCTGGGCCAGATGAGGGCCACCGCGGGCGAAACCGTCACCGATATCTTCCTCACCGAGTTGGGACCGGGCGTGCACCGTCTGTCGATCGTGCCAACGACTGGTGTGGATATCGAGGAGGTCTGCCTGCAAAGCCTGGCCATCGAGCAGGTCTATGCGCCACGCAATGACAATACGCTGCGCATTGCGGCCGATACCATTGTCGTAGGTGAAGGGGCCAAGCTACAGAAAATCGGCAGCGAAACAGCTGCCACGAGTGCTGGCAGCGGTAATGTCATCCAGGTTGGCCTGTGGTTCGAGGATACGGGCAACTACGAACTCGACGTCAGTGGGCTAAACGACCGCCCGGCACCCATCAAGCTCCAGGTGGAATTGGACGGAAAACCGGTCGGCGAGCCGCTGAGTTACGACCGCAACGACTACAGCTGGACCACTCAAAGCACGCTGCTGCCCATTGCGGTTCCGGGTTACCATCGGCTGCGCATCGATTTTGTCAACGACTATTACGACCCCCAGCTGGTTGCGAACAAAGACGATGGTGATCGCAACGGCGCCGTGCGCTCGTTCACGATCACCCGGCTGCAAGCACCCATCATCTCTGTCGGCAAAGCGCTGAGTCTCGATCTGACGCAGGAAATCAACATGCTCGGTCCGGGCAGTGAAATCGTCGACCTGGAAGATGGGCCAACCGTGCAGCGGGCAGGCAATGGACGCGTGGTGGATGTCGATCTGGCCTTCGATTCGCCCGGCGGTTACCGCCTGACCGTGCAAGGTCAGAATGACCGCCCGGGTCCCGTCGAACTCAACGTCCTGGTGGACGAAGTCGAAGTCGGCACCCTGCGCTTCGCGGCCGATGACAGCAGCTGGAGCGATGAGACGCTGTTGTTTACGGTAGCCCTGCCTGGTTACCACCGCGTCTCCCTCGATTACGTCAACGATGTGTACGATGACAGCCTGTTCGAACAGGGCCTCGATGGCGACCGCAACGTCGGGCTGCGCCAGTTGACGCTGAGCAAAGTCCCGGCTGCGATTGCCAAAGATGACGTCACGCTCGACCTCAATTTCGATGACATCCTGGCCGACGTAGGTGACACGCAGATCACCATGGCGCGTGTCGACGGTGAGTTTGCCATGGTGTTCGAGCCCGGTCATGAACTGCAGATTCCGACTGCTTTTCTTGACAGTGGGGTCTACGTGATCGAGATCGTCGGGCGCAGCGAACGCCTCACCGGCAACCTCGACTTCAAGCTGGGAGACACGGCGCGTACGCTGGAATTTGGTAGTACGAGTGAATCGCATTTCATCGGTGTGGAGCAACCGGCGGGCGTCAGCACTTTTACCCTACGCAACACGGGGGAGCAAAACGTCTACGTCCAGGCCTTGCGCCTGTACGCAAATCCATTGTTTGCCAGTGACGCGTTTGCCTGGACCCCGGAACAGGGTTACATCGCCACTGGCGCCGAGCTGGGTGAAGACAATGGCCGGGAGGCCGTCATCCGTGGCGGCGCAGGCTCGTTGGTAGATATTCCGGTGATCTTCCCCAAGACCGGCGTGTATCGCGTATCGGTCCGGGGACAGCACGACCGGCCAGGGCCGGTGGTACTCAACGTGCTCGTCGATGACGTGCGCAAGGGGCAAATCTATTTTAGTGATAATGATGGCAGCTGGAGCGAGCGCACGGTGCAGATTACGGTGGCCGAGCCAGGTTTGCACACGATGACCATTGCGTTCGACAACGACTACTACGACCAACAGATGTTCAATGCCGGGCAAGACGGAGACCGCAACGCGTTGATCGATCGGGTGGTGGTGGTACCGGTTGGCTCGTAAGCACGACGCGGCGCACCTGACTGGTGTGGAAGCTGATCGATGACAACAGACGTGAACGAGAGCTATACCCGCATCGCACGTAATTCGATCTTGAGTATCGTGCGTTTCGTCGTGCTCTTGCCACTGCCGATCATCGTCCTGCCATTCATGCTCAACCGGCTGGGTGACGCGGCTTTTGGTTTGTGGGCCTTGTTTGCCACTTTCATCACCTATACGCAGCTGGCCGACTTCGGCATGGGGCTGGCGTTGACAAAGTACGTGGCAGCCTACGCGGCGCGTGCCGAATGGCAGAACGTTGCGCGTGCCACGAATACCGTGTTCTTTTTCTACACGGCCGTTGCGTTCGGGCTGGCCGTCCTTTTTGCCGGACTGAGCCCACTGCTGGTGCGCTGGATGCCCAGCGGGTCTTCGATGTCTGGCGAGATGCTGCTGGCGCTGGTTGCGCTGGCCTTTGTGACATTTGCCATCAACCTGACCTTTGGCGCCTTTGGGTCTGTGCTACAAGGGCTGCAGCGGCTGGACGTGACGAACCTGGTGTCGTTCATGGCCAGTGCGGGTCTCTATGTGGGCATTGTGGCCGTCCTGGCCTTGGGTTACGGGTTGACTGGCATCTTGATTTTGAGTGTCCTGCTGGCCCTGGTTACGGCCGTCGTACAGGTGTGGATGGTCTACCGGGTGGTGCCAGGCTACCGCCTGCACATTGCGGCGTTCGATCGCGCCTACCTGCGCACGATCCTGGGTTACAGTCTGAATGTCCAGGGCGGCACGTTGGCCGCGCTGTTCTTCGATCCGGCCACGAAGTTGATCCTGACGCGGTACCTGGGTGTGGCCTCGGTCACACAGTACGAAGTGGGCACTCGAATTACCACCCAGCTGCGCAACCTGTATGCCGTCGCACTGCTGCCGCTGTTTCCGGGTGTGTCGCACATGGACGCCGGCGAGGGGCGCGCCCGCGTCGAGGCGGTGTACCGGCGCAGTGCGCGCTACGTCGTGATTTTTGGCCTGCCGGCCTACCTGTTGCTGATCATCGTCGCCCCATGGCTGCTGGATGCCTGGTTAGGCCCAGGCTACGAACCGGCCAGCATGGTCATGCGCATTATGACCCTGGGCTGGTTCATCAGCCTGGTGGCGCTGCCACCTTACCTCATTCTGCAGGCCCTGGGGCATGCACGGTTGTGTATGACAGCGCACGTGGTGCAGGGTGTGGCGAATGTGGCCCTGGCCCTGGTGTTGGTTGGCCGATGGGGTTTCGCCGGTGTTACCCTGGCCGCGTGTACGGCGCTCGTGATGGGCTCGCTGCTGGTGATGGCCGGTTTTGTACGTGTGATGGCGATGTCACCACGGACAATCCTGGCCACGGTGCCCTGGCGAGTTGTGACGGTGATTGCAGTGCTTGGCACCCTTGTTTACCTGGTGCTGACCCGTGCATCCGAGGTGACGCTCCTGGGGCTGGCCGCTGTGGCAGTGGTATACGGCGGCGTCTACGGCGGACTCTTGCTGGCGATACGGGCCTTCAACCAGGCCGATTGGAATCTGCTGCGCTCACTGCTGCCCTCCCGGTGGGCCGCACGTGCGCCCGTTGCGCCTTTCAGGTCGAAAAGTGGCTGATTTGCGCGTTCAGCGCTGGCTCACACTGAGCCTGGTGGCGACCGTCGTTATCCTGCTGGCGGTGAGTGTGGTACACTCCGCAGCCGCGTGGCAGCGTAGTGTCGCGTGCGAGACTAAAGCGCGCGACCTGCTGTACCGTCTTGTCCAGACACCGAGCGATGTCGGCTGGTTCGATGTCGCCGCCGATTCCCTGCGGGTGCAGTGTCCAGCGCCCGAACACATGGCGGCTGGCAGCTGGCCGATCGTGGCGAACCTGTTCATGCAGCGGGGCAACCATGCCTGGGGAGCGCAGCAATGGGATACAGCCAGTGACTACTACCGCCTGGCCATTGCATACGCGCCGCAGCAGGCACCGGCATACCGGCGCCTGGCAGAGGTGATGTTGTACCATCAGCGTCAGCCAGATCAGGCACTGGCACAGTTGGCCGTGGCCGAGGTGCTCGATCCACGCGAGCCGTATACCTTCATGCTGAAGGCGCACAGTTATGCGGCACTGAACGACCTCCCGCGCGCGTTGGAAGAAGCACAACATGCCGTGGCCCTGGCCAACAACGGTTACGCGTACCTGATCCAGGGCGAGATGCTCGCCCGGCTAGGCCGCTGGTCCGATGCGCTGGCCAGTTATCAGTCAAGTATCGAACTCGATCCCAATTCGGCGATGACCTATCTGTTGATGGGCAACGCCCTCCGTGAGCTCGGCCGGTTGGACGAAGCGCAGACCGCATGGTCAGAAGCACAGCGGCTTGATCCATCACTATCGATACCAAATCAGTGAGTCGAATCCGTAGGTCAATGGAATGAATGCACTTCGTTACCGTAACAATTACTGGATCATCGCCACCGCAGCGGCGGTGATGGGGCTGGCCCTGGCGTTCGTCATCGGCATCAGCAACGACGCGCTGCTCCTGGTTGTGACCCTGGTTATCACCGGTTTTTGTCTGTTGTTCCTACCACCGCGTTGGTACGTGTACCTGTTGGTGGCCCTATCGATCTATTTTCCGGTTATAGAAGAGATCAAGCTACCGGTAGAGAGCTCCAACATCCACATCCTGGACGTGATCATGGTCATGGCCTTGGGTGCCTGGATCTTGCGTTGGGCCCTGCAGCTGAATTCGATCCGCTTTTCGACTCGCGGCCTGGTGTTATTGGCTGTCATCATGGCGATCTTGCTGATCCCGCTCGGCGTTGGTATCTCACAGGGACACCAGTTCACATCGACCCTGCGCGACATGCGCGTACCGATCTACTACGCGATTTTGATCCTTGTCGTGGGATCGAGCCTGCGCACGCGTGATGACATTCCAGCACTGCTGATCGGCATGGTGGTCATTACGATACCGGCGGTCATCTACTTCTTCGTCTCGTGGGCACTGGGCATTCGCACCATCGAGGGCGCAGCCTCCGTGGTCTTGAACACCGGCCGCTACTACCGCTACGGCCTGATTACGAGCTGGGAATATTTCCTGTTTGCCTGGTTGAGCTGCGTTGCGTTTTTGGTCAGTGGCAAAGTCCGCACCGATCGACGCGTGTGGCTTCTCGTTTACACGGCGATGACCCTCATTCCGCTCTTGATGCTGCTGGTGCGCTCGTTATACCTGGGCATGGCGGGCGGTGCTATGGTCATTCTGGCGCTCAGTCACTGGATTCGGCAGCCACAGCGGGTTCTGTACTTCGTCCTGGGGGTCATCGCCTTCGGTATCATTCTTTTGACGGTCGACGCCGCAGCCGGCTCGGGCCTGCTAAGCGCAGTGACCGAACGTGCCACATCGATTGTCGACCCGACCGCGTCCACCTCAGGCTCCGCCGCCAACCGCGAGACGCGTCTGCAGGCGGCCCGTTTCATTGCGCGCAGCACCACCAACCCCTTCATCGGTGCCGGCTACGGGGACCGCGGTCTGTTCAGTTTTTCGCGCAGCATCGAGCTGCAGGCCCTTTTCCGACACAGTGCCTACAGCTGGCTGTTCTACCGCATTGGACTCGTCCAGGGATTATTTCTACTAGGAATCTTCCTGTTCGTCGCGGCACGCGCAGCCTGGCACATCTGGCCTGAGCCCAATGGCAAAGTGCGCGCAGCAGCCCTGGCCTTCCTGGCGGCGTTTGTGGCGAACATGCTGGTGGGATTCGGCAACAACACGCTGTTCGACTTTTCCGGCGCCTTCCTGGTGCAGCCAGTGACGGCCCTGGTTGTCCTGCTGCAGCTCGACTGGCTGCTACCACGGCACAATCCTGGTCATGAGCCAACACCCAGCGAGACCGCCAGCGAGTCTGCCAGGGATGCCATTCACCCGCCAGCAGGAGGCCCGGCGTGACAGGACCCACCGTCTCGATCGTTGTGCCTGTGCTCAATGGTGAACACTGGTTGGAGGCTGCCATCCAATCCGTGCTCCAACAGGATTACCCCTACCTGGAGTTCATCATCAAGGATGGAGGCTCAACGGACAATACAGCGGGCGTTGCCGCACGATATCGTGATCGCCTGGTGTGGGTCAGCCAGGCGGACACCGGAATTTCCAACGCGGTCAACCAGGGGTGGGCACGGTCCACTGGCGAAATTCTGGGATGGATTGGCAGTGACGACCGACTCGAAACGGGGGCCGTGCGCATCGCCGTCGATTATCTGCTCGCCCACCCTGCGGTAGATGCCGTCTACGGGGATTGTGCCATCATCGACGGCCAGAGTCAGCTGGTGAATACCATCAAGCCAGGGCCATTCGATCGTCAGCGCGTGTTGGGGTGGAACTACATAGCGCAGCCAGCCACGTTCATGCGGCGAGAGGCCCTGGCCAGGATCGGCTGGCTGGACGAGGGGCTGCGCAATGCTATGGATCACGATCTATGGATCAAATTTGCCATCCATGGTTCGATGAGCTACTTGCCGTTGACCCTGGCCAGCTTGCGCGTCCATGCCGAGACCGTCACCAATCGTCACGTGGTTCGCGCGGGCGAAGAAACCATACGGATTGTGACGCGTGCCTTTCAGGACCCATCCATGCCGTCCGAACTACAGGCCGGACGTGCGCGTGCCATGGGTGAGGCATATCTACGCGCTGGCATGTGTTATTATGCCGTCCAGGAGATGCCGCAAGCACGCACCTACCTGCGCCAGGCGGTGGGTTATGCACCGCAGCTGCTCACAGACCGCCGATTCCTGCGCACGTACGGGTCTTCCCTGTTGGGGCGCCGCATCGTCTCACAGCTGCGTCAGCTCCGCCGTACCTTCCAGACGTGACATCTCAAGACTCTCAGGCACCAGGGATACCGTTGTGCATCCGATACCCATCACGCACGTAATCAAAAACCTGCCGTATCACGGAGGAACAACCCATTATCTGTATGGTCTGTTGTCGGCCATGGACCTGCGTGCGTTCCCGTCACAAATCATCGTGCTGGAGAGTGACGCACCGGGGGACTCGTATGCCGCTGCCTTTGTGGATTTGGGCGTTGAGGTCACCTACCTGCACATGCGCCGGCGCTTCGATACGAGTGCCCTCTCGCGCATGGGTCACCTGCTGCAGGCGCAGCGCACGGCAATCGTGCAGACCCATCTGGCTCGCTCACACATCTACGGCGGGTTGACTGCCCTGCCGCGACGATGCCCGGTGCTCGTAACCGAACATGGCATTCCGCGTAACCGTACCCTGCCGGTGCGCGCGTGGGACAATCTCTTCGGCCAGCGCGCGGCGGCCATTGTGTGTAATTCCGCAGCCACACGTTGCGCCGTACAGCAGGATCTGCCCTGGGTCAAAGCACACAAGATGACCGTCATCTACCCGGGGGTACCAGATGATGCGCAGCCAGCAGATGACGCAGCCACGCGTTCGTCGCTGAATTTGCTGCCGACGGACCTGCTGGTGGGTAATATTGGCACATTCGTCTCCTGGCGACGACACGAGTTTCTGCTCGAAGTGTTCAGAAACGTGGTCGCGCAGATCCCACAGGCGCGGCTGTTGTTGATGGGAGAAGGGAGCCTGCGTCCGACCGTAGAAGCGCGCATCCAATCGCTGGGTTTGTCATCGGTCGTGCGCGTTCTGGGTGCGCGCGCCGACGCCCGCCAGATCCTGCATGGACTGGACGCGTACGTCAATCCGGCTGACGCCGAGGCGTTCGGTATCGCCACGGTCGAGGCCATGCTGGCCGGTCTGCCGATCGTCGTTGCCGACAGCGGCGCGCTGCCCGAACTCATCACCCATCAACATTCGGGCCTGGTCGTCAACGCGCAGGACGCCGGTGCTTTCGCTGCCGCCCTGGTACGCGTGCTGACCGACCGTGAACGCGCCCGGCAGTGGGGTGAAGCAGCTCGCCAGCGCGCGCGCGTGCATTTTTCACCAGCGCAATTTGCCCACCACTTTGCCACCCTCTACCGGTCGGTGTATCGTGGCTAACCCGCTCCAATCGGCCAACCCGCAGACCCGCTACCGCGTGCGTCTGTTGGTCGCCGGGCCGACGCCGCCGCCCTACGCCGGGGTAGAGACGTTCACGCAGACCGTCGTGACCTCTGAGATCGTACGCAGCCACTTCGATCTCAGCTTCTGCAACATGCAGAAGCCGATCACCAACGAACAACGCGGCCGTTTGGGCTTGATCAACATCACCTACAACCTGTCCCACCTCTGGCACATGCTACGCATGAGCTGGCATCTGCGGCCCGATGTGACCTACCTGCCTCTCAGTCAGAACCGTACCGGCTTCCTTCGTGACTCACTGCTGCTCATAGCCGCGCGTCCTTTCTCACGACGTGTCGTCTTTCAAGTGCATGGTGGCTCATTCGATGAGTTCTACCGCCGGCAGCCGCGGTGGTTCCAACACTATACACGCTGGATTTTCGGTCGGGCCGATGCGTTTTTCCTCGGCGGCGAGCGCCTGCGGCGGCAGTTCGGTGATCTGATTCCGCCCGGTAAGTTCCACGTCGCGGCCTACGGTGTGCGTACCAACTTTCCCCCACGCAACCGACCTCCCGATGACGACTTGCACGAGATTCGGATCTTGTTCATGGGGCATATCTCGTTTGCCAAGGGAGCGGTCGATCTGGTGCGCGCAGTGCCGCAGCTGCTGAACGAGCTGGGCGGGCAGCAGCCCCGCGTGCAGGTTCATATGGCGGGAGAGTTCATCAACAAGGAACGCAACATCCTGTTTATCCCGGAGCGCGACAACGCGTCAGACACGATCCAGGAGACCATCGATGAGCATGGACTGCACGACGTCGTGACCTTCCTGGGCGTCATCAAGGAGCAGCAAAAGTTGCAAACCCTGGTCGATTCTGATATCTTTGTCCTGCCATCCTATACGGAGGCGATCGGGCTTTCGGTGATGGAAGCCATGGCCGCCGGCCTACCGGTCGTTGTCACACCGGCGGGTGCACTGCCAGACATGCTGACGCACGGCACGCATTGTCTCTTTGTCAACCCGGGTGCGCCGTCCGAGTTGGCGCAGCAACTGCTGACCTTGATCCAAGACCGGGCACTGCGCCAACAGATGGGCCGCGCCAATCGGGCCATCATCGAAACGCACTACAACGAGAAGGACTTCCTGGAACGCCTGGTCGCCGCCTTCGAGGAAGTCCTGGTTGCGTGATGGACGTAACATGACCACACAGGTAATGACGAGCCAGTTTGTGACGAGCACGCACACGCCGCAGCGCGTGCAGGTGATGGGCGTCCCGGTCGATTGTGTCACCGAGGCAACCGCAGTCACGTTGAGTATGCAGGCCATCATGCAGCGGCGGCAGCTGCGCATCGTACCGATCAATGCCGCACAAACGATCCTGGCGCACGAAAATGCCCAATTCCGCGCGACGATTCAGCAGTTCGAGCTGGCCCTGGCGGACGGCAAAGCGGTGGCGTGGGGTGCCAAATGGTGGCTGCGTTTGCCCGTGCCCGAGCAGGTGGGGGTG
This sequence comes from uncultured Anaerolineae bacterium, assembly GCA_964642445.1. GTDB lineage: Bacteria > Chloroflexota > Anaerolineae > SSC4 > Amarolineaceae > SSC4. Next base: position 2,523 of record CAZXQZ010000002.1, on the reverse strand, counting down.
CCACCGTTCGTGCACAAGCTGCTGCCGACGGCCGCGGCGCACGGGGCCAGCATCTTCTTGTTTGGTGCCGCCGAGGACGTCGTGCACGCCACAGCGGCGCACTGCATGGCTGCCTGGCCCGAGCTACGCATCGCCGGTCTACGCAGTGGCTATTTTGGCGCCGGAGAAGAAGCCAGTGTGGTCGCCCAGATCAACGACAGCGGTGCCGACATCCTGCTGGTGGCGCTGCCTTCGCCCATGAAAGAGTTCTGGGTAGCGCGCCAGAGCAGCGCCCTGCTTCCACCGGTGATCGTGGGCGTCGGTGGGTTGTTCGACGTGATGGCCGGCAAGGTCAAAGCCGCCCCCGAACCGATCCGCAGGATGGGCATGGAGTGGGCCTTCCGCATGCTGCAAGAGCCAGGCCGCCTGTGGAAACGGTATATGACGACGACACCGCTGTATGTGTACCGGTTGCTGCGGCATTATGAGCCAGCACGCCCGCCTGGCGTTCAAACGCCAGGCTCATAGCTCAAGTCCGCTCAAGCGGACTGGGGAAGAACGCGCAATCGGCTGAAAGCCGATTTGAGCTGTCAGCCTGGCATTTGAACGCCGGGCTTCAGGCTGGGTTGATGAAAGGATTGTATCGAATCGTGATGCGAGTTCTAGTAACAGGCGGTCTGGGTGCCGTGGGCAGCCCGTTGGTGCGTGAGCTGCGTCAGCGCGGCCATGAGGTCTGGTTGTGTGACCTGCCCCATCACCACGACGCGCACTACGTGCGCGCCGATGTCGGCGAGTATCGCCAGGTGGAACGGCTCTTTGCCGCCCATCAGTTCGATTATGTCTATCACCTGGCGGCCGAGTTTGGCCGCAACAACGGCGAAGACTATTATGAAAAAGTATGGCAAACCAACGCCATCGGCACCAAAAATATCCTCCGCCTGCAGGAGGCCCTGGGCTTTCGCCTGATCTTCTTCAGCAGCTCTGAAGTCTACGGCGATTATGACGGCGTCATGACCGAGGATGTGCTCGCGCGGTTCCCACTGCGACAGCTGAACGACTATGCGATCAGCAAATGGGTCAACGAGCAGCAGATCATGAATTCGGCCGATCGCTTTGGCACTGAAACGGTGCGTGTGCGCCTGTTCAACACCTATGGACCGGGCGAGACCTACTCACCCTACCGCAGTGTCATCTGCCTGTTTATTTACCGCGCCCTGCACGATCTGCCGTACACCGTCTATCTGAATCACCACCGCAGCTCGACCTTCATCGATGACACCGTGCGCACGCTGGCCAATATTGTCGACCGTTTCCAGCCCGGTGCAATTTACAACATCGCCGGTGACGAATACCATGACATCAAGGGCCTGTCCGACATGATACTGCGCTTTACTGGTAAGGACGACCGCCTGGTTACCTACCTGGAATACGAAGCGCACAACACGCGTGACAAACGGGCGGACACCACCCGCGCCGTCACCGAACTCGGACACCGGGCCACCGTGTCGCTCGAAGAAGGTATTCAGCGCACCATTGCCTGGCAGAGGTCGGTCTATGGCCGCTGACACCCAAATCGTCGTCGTGGGGACCGGCTATGTGGGTCTACCGGCCGCCCTGATGCTGGCGCGCGCTGGCTGGCGCGTGGTCGGCGTCGATATCAATGAAAACATCGTGCGTGCCATCAACGAAGGCGTGCTGCACCTCAAAGAGGCGGACCTGCAAGCCCTGCTCGATGACCCCAGCGTGCGCCAGAACCTGCGTGCGCAGCACACGCCCTGCCCGGCCGATGTGTTCATCATTGCAGTCCCCACACCGGTGCACCCACGCAAAAAAATCGCCGACCTCTCGTTCGTCGTGGACGCGGTGGCGTCCCTGCTGCCGCACCTGCGGGCCGGCAACCTGGTCATCATCGAATCGACAATTCCGCCCCTCACCTGCCGCGAAGTCGTCACCCCCCTGCTGGAGAAGACCGGCCTGCGTGTGGGACAGGACGTCTTCCTCGCCCACTGCCCGGAACGTATCCTGCCCGGCGACGTCTTCTATGAAATCGTGCACAATGACCGGGTCATTGGTGCCGCCGATGCCACCAGTCGTGAGCTGGCACGTGCGGTTTATGCGTCGTTCGTCGAGGGCAATCTCTACCTGACCGATGACGTCGCCGCTGAGCTGTGCAAGCTGCTGGAAAATACCTATCGCGACGTCAACATCGCCCTGGCCAACGAGTTTGCCGCAGTTGCCGAAGGCCTGGGCGTCGACCCGCTCGAGGTGATCGATCTGGCCAATAAACACCCGCGGGTTCACATCCTGCGGCCCGGCATCGGCGTTGGCGGCCACTGCATTCCCCTCGATCCCTGGTTCATCAAGGAGGTCGATCCGGCCAACTCGCGCCTGATCTTCACCGCCCGCCTGGTCAACGATGAGCAGCCGCACCGCATCGCTGCACACATCCGGCACACCGTCGCCCACCTGCCGGACCCGCGCCTGGTGGCCATCGGCATGACGTACAAACCCGACACGGAGGACACCCGCGAAAGTCCGGCCATC
>CAZXQZ010000001.1:59248-69000 GCA_964642445.1 uncultured Anaerolineae bacterium | reverse complement strand
CCCACGCTGCAAATTTACCTGCTAGGACCACCCCGCGCCGCATGGCGCGGCCAGCTGCTGGCGATTCCGCGCCGGCAGGCGCGCGGTTTGCTCTATCGGCTGGCCGCGGAGCTGCGACCGGTCCCGCGCGATCACCTCTGTTTCCTGTTTTGGCCGGATGCCGACGAGACGACGGCGCGTCACAACCTGAGCCGGCTGATCACAATCCTGCACCACAACCTGCCCGATGCGCACCTCCTGCTGACCCAAGAAGACCAGATCGGGCTGGACGCACACCTTGCCTGGTCGGACACCGCCGCGTTCGACCAGTGCTGGACGGCGTGGGAGCGGCAGGGTGACCCAGCCGGCCTGCGTGCAGCGGCCGACCTCTACCGCGGCCCGTTTCTGGCTGGCTTTGGCCTGCCCGATAGCGCCGAGTTCGACACCTGGTTGTGCCAGGCGCAGGCGCGGTGGGGCCAGCGTTACCTGCAAACCCTGGCCGTATTGAGCGAGCTCCTGGCCACCGACGGGGATTACAACGGGGCCATCGACGCGGTGCGTCGTTACCTGGCGGTCGACGAGCTGGCGGAAGCGATGCACCGGCGGCTGATCGAGCTGTACGCCCTGGCCGGCAGCCGGCATGCCGCCTTGCAGCAGTACGAGCACTGTGTGACGATTTTGGAACGCGAACTGGGGGTCGATCCCATGCCGGCTACCCAGGCCGCCTATCGCATGGTTCTGCACGGCATGGCCCTGGACGTGGCGTCGCCCGCACCACCGCCGTGGAAGGCGCTGCCCACCCTGGACGTTCCCCTGGTCGGGCGTGTGCTTGAGCTCAAGGCGCTGGACGAGGCCGGCCGGCAGGCGCGCGCCGGGTACGGCAGCGTCGTGCTGCTCGTGGGCGAGGCCGGGGTGGGCAAGTCGCGACTGATGGAGGCATTTGCCGGCCGTGTACGCAGCCGGGCCCTGGTGCTGCGCGGCTGCTGTTATCCGGAAACGCGCACCACCCCGTACCAGCCCCTCGTCGAAGCGCTGCGGCCGCACCTGATCATGCCACGTTTCGAGTTCGATACCTATCCACCCTGGCTGGCCAGTCTGGCCCAACTATTTCCCGAACTGCATTCCCGGCACCCTGATCTGTCACCGGCGCCGGCCAGCGAACCGGGGTGGGCGCGCACCCGTCTCTTCGAAGCACTCGAGGCGCTGCTGCTGCAGCTCACGCACAGCATGACAGTGACTGTGCTGTGCCTGGACGACCTCCATTGGGCCGACAGTGCCACGTTGGATTGGCTGGTCTACCTGGGCCGTCGCATCCACAGCTGTCCGCTGCTTGTCGTGGGCGCGTGCCGGGCTGAAGAAGCCGGCCTGCTCACCGACCTGCACAGCAGCCTGGCGGGGCACGGTGTGCTGCACGAGCTGTTCCTGGAAGGCCTGGACGAAGCGGCCATCGACGAGCTGGTACAGCACCTGGCCGCGTCCATCCCGCCAGACCCCAACCTGGCCGCCCGGCTGCGTCGCGTGACCGAGGGCAACCCCTTCTTCGTGCTCGAAACGCTGCTGGCCCTGGTCGAGGCGCACGCACGCGGTGAGCCGGCCGACACGATGTCGTCACTCCCGTTACCCGACAGCGTGCGCCAGGCGGTGAGCGTGCGTGTCGCACGCCTCAGCCCCGTTGCGCGCCAGGTGCTGGAGGCGGCTGCTATCCTCGGCCAGCCGTTTGCGGCCGATACGGTGCAGCTGACCGCCGGGCGTGGTGAGCTGGAGACAGCCGATGTCCTTGATGAGCTGTGCGCGCGCCAGCTGCTGGCCGAAGAACCGGACAGGCTGCGCTTTCGGCACGAGATTGTGCGCGAAGCCGTGGGTGCTGGCCTGAGTGCGCAGCGCCGCCGTTTGCTGCACCGGCGGGCCGGCGAGGTCCTGGAACGTACCCATGCGGCGGATGCTGCCACCCTGGCGCGTCACTTCACCGCGGCCGGGCAGCCGGGACGCGCCGCACGTTACGCACTGCAGGCCGGGCTGGTTGCCAAACAGGTGTATGCCCACGTCGAGGCGCGTCTTCTGTTCGACCAGGCCCTGGGGCTGCTGGCAAAAGAAGCGGATGGGCTGCGCGAGCCGCAGGCCATTGCCGACAACCGGCGCTGGCGGATCCAGGCTTTGAGCGAGCGCGGTTGGGTGCTGCGCCTGCTGGGTGACATGGAGGCTTATGTGTGTGACCTGGACGAGGAGGCAAGGCTGGTTTTGGCGCTGAACGACCCGCGCATGCTGGCGCACCTGCGCTGGCAGCAGGCTTCGGCGCACCTCTGGTTTTGCCGTTACCGGGAAGCACGGGCAGCGGCTGAAGAGGGCCAGCAGCTGGCGCAGCGGGTGTGCGACACCTACCTGGAAGCGATGTGCTGGCGGGCGGCGGGTTTGGCTACGCGCGAACGGGGTGAGCTCGACCACGCGCAGACCGCCTTGACCTCGGCCCTGCGCCTGTTCGGTGCGCTGGACCAGCCTGCGCTGCGTGTACACACCCTCGGCAACCTGTCGACGCTCGCAGGTTACCGCGGCGACTACCGGCAGGCCAGGGTGCTGGCGCAGCAAGCGTTGGCCATCTGTGAGGCCGCCAGTCTGTGGGCCGAGCGCCGCATCGCGCTGGGGGACCTGGGCGTAGCGGCGGCGGGATTGGGGGACGCGGACCTGGCGCGCCAATGTCTGACAGAAAGCCTCGACATCGCCCGCCAGGTGAGTGACCGCACGCAGGAGATCCTGTGTGTGGGGCATATTGGCTGGCTGGCGGTGCAGACAGGTCAGGCTGCGTTGGCGCTCGAGCACCTGCACGCCGCGCTGGCGCTGGCGGAACAGGTCAAGTCGTGCGCCGAGCAGTCGTGGCTGCATGCCGGCCTGGCCGAGGCCTGGCGGCTGGCCGGTGATGAGGCTGCCGCCCTGGTGCATGCCCGGCAGGCGGTGAGCCTGGCCCAGGCCAGCGGGCGCGTGGTCGATCGCGACGTCGCGCAGGGTGTGTTGGGCCGGCTGGTTGAGCGAGGTTCGCTGGCCTGACTGAGGTACGGCGGTGGTTGCAGCATCCCAGGGTTTGCGGTATGCTTGGTCTGAATACCGCAAGAAGCTGGCCAGCTGCCCACGAGCTCGGAATTGGACTGAAGGACACTTCGCATCATAGCAGGTGAGACATGCTTTCCGCAGAGGATCATCGGGTTGCTTTGCAGCTCAAGAAACGACTTCAACAGGTCACACCATTACTGGACATGCGCGTGTACGGGTCGCGTGTGCGCGGTGATGCGATCCCGGAATCTGACCTCGATGTTTATGTCGAACTGGAGCACGTGACGCCAGCGCTCCGCGACCAGATCAGTGTCATGGCCTGGGAGGTGGGGTTCGACGCCGACTGCGTCATCTCTACGCTTGTCGTCACGCAGAGCCAACTCGAACAAGGTGCTTTAGGCGCCAATCCTATCATACGTGAGATTGAGCAAGAAGGGATTCCAGTTTGAAGCCAGAGCAGCTGCGCGACCTGATACGCTATCGCCTGGATCAGGCGCACGACACGCTACGTCAGGCCACCCTTCTGCGCGATGCCGCAGCATATCGTGGGGCCCTCAATCGCGCATACTATGCTATGTTCTACGCTTGGCTAGTGGCTACAAGACAGCTGGGCACGTCGAAGCACAGTGGGGCCATCGCCCTGTTCGATCGCGAGTTTGTCAAGCCTGGGGTGTTTTCTGCCGACCTCTCCAGGGCATTGCATCTGGCATTCGACAAACGTCAGGTACACGACTATGGTGAAATGGTTGAGATTGATGCGGAGACTGCACACCGGACGATCGCGGATGCCACTGTCTTTGTGACAACTTTGGAAGCATACCTGGAAAGACAGGGCCAAATCTAGCGATAGCCGGCGTGGTGACCGCGTTACCATGCGTAGAGACTTTGTAGACAACGATCTGCTAGACTGTTGTTCAGAAATGGACAGCAGTCTTTTTGTTTGGGGTATGCGCGGCGAGCCAGGTGCTCAAGCACCAGGCTAATAGCGCAAGGCCGCTAAAGCGGGCTGGGCGGATGGCCTCGGATCTTGAGCCGGCTTTAGCCGCCTTCAGCTGTGAGCCTGGAGCTTGAGCTCCAGGCGGGCGTGGCCGACCGGACGGCTGCCGTGGCGCACGCCAGGCTAATAGCGCAAGGCCGCGATTGCGGGCTGCGATGTGATACGCCGATATATACCATATGTGACTTTGTCACGAAGGAGGTCGCCATGACCTTGACATCTACAAAGCCGATTCAACAGGCAACCGCACGCGGCAACGGCGCCGACGCACCCCCGTTGGGCACGACCCAGCTGGACGAGGCCCTCGCCGTGCTGCAGGCCCACAAGGATGCCTGGGTCGCCACCGGTATCGCCGAGCGCATCGCCCTGCTGGCCGAGATCCGCCAGCGCATGGCGGCAATCGGCGAGCGCTGGGTAGCCACGATCCTCGCGGCCAAGGGGACCACGAACGATGCCTTTGGCAGCGGCGAGGAGTGGGCCAACTACGCCCTCGTCCAACGCTGGATGCGGCTGCTGCATGGGGCGCTGCGCGACATCCAGCACACGGGACGCCCGCGGCTGCCGGGACCCCTGACCACGCGCGGCGACGGGCGCGTCGTGGCACGCGTCTTTCCACAGACCCTGGCCGACCGCCTGTTGTTCATGGGTGTCACCGGCGAGGTCTGGATGGCGCCGGGTATTACGCAGTCCACCGCGTTGGCGCGCCAGGCGCTGGCCTACCAGGACAAGCGCCATTCCGGCCAGGTCACGCTGCTGCTGGGTGCCGGCAACGCCGGCTTCATGGCCCCGGACGACGCGCTGCACCAGTTGTTCATCGCCGATCATGTCGTTCTCCTCAAGCTCAACCCGGTCAACGCCTACCTGGGTCCCCTGTTGGAGGAAGCGCTGCATCCCCTGGTGGTGCGCGGTGTCCTGCGCATCATCGCCGGCGGGCCGGCCGAAGGGGCTTATCTGTGCGGTCACCCGTCCGTGGACACCATCCACCTGACCGGTTCGGACAAAACTTTCGACGCCATCCTGTTTGGCGATGGACCGGAGGGCCAGCGGTGCAAGGCGCAACGGCGCCCGCTGCTGGACAAGCCCATCACCGCCGAGCTGGGCAACGTCACGCCGATCATCGTCGTGCCCGGGCCGTGGCAGGCACGTGACATCCGCGAGCAGGCGGTGCACCTGGCGACCTGGCTGGTGCTCAACGCCGGCTGCAACTGCATCAGCGAGCGGGTGATCGTGCAGCAGCGCGGATGGCCGCAGCGGGAAGCCCTGCTGACAGCCATTGGTGAGGTCCTGGCCGGCGTACCGACGCACCTGGCCTATTACCCTGGCGCGGCGGCGCGTTATGCGGCTTTCGTGGATGCGCACCCCAACGTACGCCGTTTCGGCGATCCGCCCGTCGGTCACCTGCCCTGGACGTTGATCCCCGACGTGAACCCCAACGCGCGCGGCGACCTCTGTTTCATCACCGAGGCCTTCTGCAGTGTGGTGGCCGAGACCGCCCTGCCGGCGTCCGATACGGCCGGGTTTCTTGACGAAGCCGTCGACTTCGCCAACCACAGGTTGTGGGGCACGCTGGGTGCGACGATCATCATCCACCCGCGGTCGCTGGCAGAGCCGGGGGTGGCGGCGGCGCTGGAGCGCGCCATCAACAACCTGCACTACGGCACGATCTCGATCAATCACTGGCTGGGCTACGCCTACTATTTTGGCCTGTCGCCCTGGGGCGCGGCGCCGGGCAGTGACATCGACGACATCCAGTCGGGCCTGGGCATGGTCAACAACGCGCTGATGTTGGAGGGGGCGGAGAAGACCGTGTACAGCGCACCGTTCCACAAGATGATCGACCCATACATCGTGCGCTCGCGGCGGGTGGTGGACTTTGGCCGCAAGATGGCCGCCTTCGATGGGACCAGTTCCTGGCGCAAGCTGCTCAGCCTGGTTTGGACGTCCGCACGCTGTTAGCGATTGGGTGAGTGTGCCGTGGACGAGACCGATATCACAGCGCAGGAGTACGCCTCGTTCCTGGTGCGCCTGTGGCGGTACGGCGTGCCGGCAGCGGATGGTTCGAGCGGCGAGTGGCAGGGCGAGGTCGAACACATCCAGAGCGGGCAGCGGTGGGGATTCAACTCGCTGAGCGATCTGTGGCATTTCCTCAATCAACAAATGGCAGAACACAGTCAACGTGCCAACAGTGGGCTTGTATCGTCGTGAAAGACAACGTAACAATGGACGAAATACTGCAGGGAGGTTGAGATGACAACGCGTGTTCTTATTCATGTCACCATCCTGTTGCTGGTGATGTTGGTAATGACAGCCTGTCACGATGTGGGAATCAATGTCCATATTCCGCCCCAAATCAACGCCAGTATCACGACATTCCCCGGCTATGGAGAGATGGAACCATCCAAGTGGGACATCGACATGCTGTGCGTGGACAACAACGTGTTTGCACGGGATGGCGCGAAATATATACCGTACAGCACGGTATCCAGCGGGCCGGCCGTGCGCTCCGACCTCGTGCGTGACTCCACAACGAATGAATACCGGGCCGAGACCGGCGTTTCTGCCACCGACTTCACCTTGAGCACATCAACGGGGTATCAGGAATTGTTATTGGCCCAGGCACACCAGTTGCCCGACGGAGGATGGGAGGTACGGGCCGGCATGCCACGCGTGGCGGGACAGGGTGAAAACTGGACGGTCGATGTAGTATGTCTTGCGAGCCGGTACGTTTGGTCCGACTTCACGACTGCGCCTTGACCATGCATGGTCTCAGCCTCTCCCATTGGCACAAATCAACCTTCGGGGTATATAATTCCTGGTAGACAGGCACCCCACATTCGATCACAGCAAGACGTTTTGTGCCCGGAGGGACATCCATGGCCAACACCTTTCGGCTCGCGACCTTCAACTGCGAGAACCTCTTCAGCCGGCCGAAGATCTTTGGCGAAAGCAAAACCCGCGCCAACCAGCTCTTGGGTTACGTGGCCAAACTGCAGGCCGCGCTGCACGCCGAAGTCTTCGACCACGCCCGCATCGCCGACCTGGTGCAGAAGCTCCAGGGGTATGCCTTCATTAACAACCTGCGTGGCACGTACAGCGCGGCGGATGGCGCGGGCGAGTGGTTGGGCACCGTCGAACTGGTGCGCGGCACCGTCGACGACATCGCGGTCGAGAACACAGCGCGCGTCATCGCCGACATCGACGCCGACGTCATCTGCCTGATCGAAATCGAAAACCGCAATCTGCTGCAGGCGTTTCACGACGATTTGTTGTACACCCGCTTCCTCAAGCCAGCCGGCCACGCGCGTTATACCACCATCATGTCGATCGAGGGCAACGATTCGCGCGGCATCGACGTGGCCATGATGGCGCGGCGCCCGGTTGGCTGGCTGCGCAGCCACATCCACGAGCGAACCACCTACGAAGGCAACAACGTCGCCCTGTTCTCGCGCGACTGCCTGGAGGTTCAGGTCGATCTGGGCCTGCCCGGCGGCCAACCGCTGCACCTGCTGGTCAATCACTTCAAGTCGATGGGCTATTCGTCATCGGGTGACCCGCAGAGCAACAAACGCCGGCGCACCCAGGCCCGTCGCGTGGCCGAGCTGGCGAGCGCGCACGACCTGGACCATGAATTCGTCGTCGTAGCCGGCGATTTGAACTCGGACCCGTCGAGCTGGTCGCTGGAGGCACTCGTGAGCCATCCCGGCCTATATAACATCAACCTCGAGCTGCCGGCAGATCGGCGCTCGACCTTCCGCACCGGCAGCCAGCAGCTGGACTACCTGTTCGTTTCCCAGGCCCTACGCAGCCACCTGACCGCCGTGCACATCGAGCGGCGCGGCATCTACACCAAAACCAAGTGGCCGCACTATCCCGAAGTCACGAGCACGCGCACCCAGGCGTCGGACCATGGGGCTGTGGTGGCTGATTTTGACTTATGATTGCCACGATCGACTTCCACGTCACCGCCGAATGCAGCCAGGAGTGCCCGTACTGCTGGGGACCTCAGGGCTTTGCCTGCATCGTCGACACGCATACGGCGCAGCGCATCATTGCGCGCGTCAAGAACGTAGGCGCTACCCGCATTGTATTCACCGGCGGCGACCCGGTGCAGCGGGCAGACCTGGGCGAGCTGCTTCTCTACGCCAAAACCTGCGAACTCGAGGTGGCTCTCTCCACCACCGGCGATACACTGACCGCTGAGTTTCTGGCCGCAGTCAATCCCGCGATCGACCTGATCTCACTGCCACTGGATGGGCCAAACGAGGAGATCAACGCCCGCACCAAAAAACCGGGCCACTTTGCCGCCATCCAACGTGATCTGGAGTGGCTGCGTGCCTACCCCACCATTGACGTCAAGCTGTGCACGCCGGTCACGCGCCACAACGTGGCCCACGTGCCGGCCATTTTGGACCTGGCCGAAGCCTACGCTCAGACGACGACGGCCCGCGTCTTTTACAACGTCTTTCAGGCCTTTCCCCGCGCCATGTTCGACGCCAACTGGGATGAGCTCCTGGTGACCGATGCCGAGTTTGCCGCGTTGGCGCAGCAGCTGGCGAACCGCACGGCGATACGCGTCAACTTCCTCAGCCACGCCACCCTGGATCGCATCTACGTCATGATCTTCCCCGACGGCAGCCTGGTAATCCCGCGCGGATCCGCCTATCTGACTTATGGCTCCTTTTTAACCGTCGATGACCTGGCGGCAGCATTGGCCGCCAGCCAGTTCGACACGGCCAAACATCTCAGCCACGCTCAGGGTTGGCGGCGGTTGGGGGGCGCATGCCGTCCTCCTCTCTAGGCGAGCAGTCACACCTCGGTTGATACAGTTGCCACTGCGGGCGATTGGTGCTATAAAGAAAGCAGAGGTGTTTCCTTTTTCACAACCGAATGCGGTGAAACGAGGTGAACGATGCCTACTCAAGCCGCTGTTTTCGCCCAGCTCGAGAACGTGCTGGCTGACCTGTACCGTGACGAGGACAGCGCCGCACGTGTGGCGACCGCCGCAGGTGTCGATGTGGCACGCATCGCTTTCAAAGATCGCGCCATCGACAACTGGCACGAGATTGTGCTCGAAGCCGAGCACCAGAGCAAACTGCCCGCACTGCTCCGTGTGGTCACGGCCGAGTATCCGGTTTACCCGCCCCTGCAGACTGCGGCAACCGCCTATGACCAGTGGGTGGCTGCTGGCCACCCTGCACCACCACCGGCAACCGTTGCACCGGCCGCCGCGCCAGCACCGCGCGTGGTCACACCATCACCCCCGGCGGCGCGATCCTCCCGGCGGTGGGTCACCTGGTTGGCCGTCATCGTTGGCCTGATCGTTCTCGTCGGGATCTATTTGCTGTGGCCAAAAACGGTGACGGAGCGCACGGTCACCGTACCCGACCTCAGAGGCGAGCTCTCAGAAAGAGCCAGGCTGGTCTTGCGCGAGGCCGGTCTTGAGGTAAACCTGGATAGCGCGCCGGACCCGACGGTCTCCCCCGGTCACGTTATCAAGACCATTCCCCCCGCTGGCTCGCAGGTTGCGCCCAAAAGCTCGGTGACCCTCGTGATTGCGAGCGCGGCAGCCGCCGCAGCCGTGCCCTACGTCACAGGCCTCGATCCGGGCGAGGCGCAGTACCTGGTCGAACAGGCCGGACTGAGCGCTCTCATGGACAAGGAATACAGCCCTGACATCCCTGCCGGGCGCATCGCGCGCGTCGAGCCACCCACGGGCACCGAGGTCGAACCAGGC
>CAZXQZ010000001.1:41936-59148 GCA_964642445.1 uncultured Anaerolineae bacterium | reverse complement strand
TACCGGAATCGCTGCGGCGGGTGAACCCGTCGATCCTTTCCCAGGACCCATCACAGCCAACCGCCCTCATTTTGCCGGGACATTGCCGGCAAAATGAGGGCGGTTTTTTTGTGGATCGCTAACGCGCTGCCCGTACCTGGCGTACGATCTCGGCCAGCTGGCCGAGATGCGCGTGATCGTGTTTGAGCCCCAGCACAAACCGCCCCACAGCATTCACCGGGTCTGGCGTCCACCCGTAGGTCACGGTGACATCCATGTGCGGCAAATCCGGCCACATCTCCAGACTGGCCAAACGCATACGCCGACTTTCCTCCAAGCGCTGCCGGCACTGCTCGATCGTTGTGATATCCTGCCATGGCACTTCGTAACGCGAGCGCCCATGCAGGGGAACGCCGCGCGCCAACTCAGCCGCCAGGAACGCCGACTCCTCGGCACTGGCGGTCGTATGCACGATGACGTGTCCCAATGTCCAGGCTAACGTGGCTTCCTCGATGGTTTCGGCATACGGGTCGTCCGCCTCCGGATCGACCGGCACAAACGTTACAGCCGCATCACCGCACTCTGCAATCAACGTCTGCATCGTATCGACCATCTCGTCCGTCAAGTCGCGCAGGTCAGCGACGGTCAAATTGGCAGTCAACTCCGCTAACGTCAATTGCCGATTGTTCAACCGCTCGAACGGCAGCATGGGGTTACTTCCTCTCGCTTTCGGATTGCGATACTGCACGGTTGGACGGCCTCCTTGCCGGTTGGTCACGACCTCACCGCAACCCACTCGCTGCCTCTAAACCCCAACCCCTATCCCCCAAATCCGTTGACAGCAATCCGTTCCACCGAACGCTGCGGAGCGAAAGCGCAAGCATGGCTTGCGCACTCCAAGTCATCCGTTCAATCCGTTCCCCCTACTCCGTACTCCCTACTCCCTACTCCCTCCCCAAAGTTGCGAGACTGCTGAGAGAGGTGTGATAGACTGCTGAGAGTTCCACGCGTGTACACTGTGGGCACCGGTACAACCTAATCCTGCTCGTTGGGGAAAGCACGTGCACCGCCCACGCGGTGGGGATCCCCAGTACTCGATGAGCCTCTTGGACCTGGTCCAGGGAGGTCAGTTGAGATGCGCGCAGGTCATGTGTGGTTCGTCGTGTTGTGGGTGCTGGTTCTGGCGGCGGTGTTGTTCCCCGGCATGCTGCCGATGTCGGTGGGTATGGCGTTCGACCTGCCCGGTGCGGAAGGTCTCACCGGTTGGGGTCTGCCAGACACGCAGGCACCTGTGCCGATCGCCCTGGCCAGGCTGGATACCTGTCGTGACATCAGCTGCGGCTGAGTGAGTCTGCGTTCACATCATGGCAACTTCGGGGAGCTTGGGCCGATTCCCGAAGTTGCTTTCCGCCAATCTGGTGCTCAGGGGTGCCCGGTCTACGGCGTGGCTTCGTCCAGTGCGGCGAGATGCGCCTGGACCATCGTCAGATAGCTGGCATAGCCTGGCATCGTCTCCCGCGGTGCCAGCACGGCCAGCGCCTCCGTGTAAGCGGCGCGCGCCTGATCGGGCAGCCCCATAGCCTGGTAGGTCAGCCCCATGCCATCCAGCGCGTTGACCACGCCGATGTGATCGTTCAGCTGGCGCAGTGCGGTAAGTACCTGCTGGTAGTACGACACTGCGCTGTCATAACGCCCCAAGAGACGCAGCGCGCGTGCGATGCCCTGCCACGTCAGGGCGGCGCGCCCTTCACCGTAGCTGCGCAGTGTGGCCTCGGCCTGCACATAACGTTCCAGTGCCTTCTCGACGTCACCCTGTGTGATGTAGAGGTTACCCAGCGTGTATGCGGCGGCACCCAGGTTGACGGGATCGCCCACCTCTTGGAAGAGTCGAACGGCGCGCTCGCCGCACGCCCCCGCCTCGGCCAGACGACCTGCCCAACGATAGGCCATGCTCAGGTTGTTCAGGGCAAAGGCGGCTGTGCGCCGCTCACCGTGCCGCTCGCACAGCGCCACGGCCCGCTCGCCCCAGACAATAGCTGCTGTCCAGTTTTCCTCGTCGAAGGCCAACATACCCGATACCAGGCAGCAGTAGGCGAACTGCGGGTCATCCTCGGTGAGCAAAGCCATGGCAGCCTCGACCAGGGGCCGTCCTTCTGGAACACGGTTCTGTAAGTGGGCGATGTAGGCGGCGCGACTCAGGGCCCGGGCCTGCCCGCCAGGCTGATCCACCACCGCAAACGCGGCGGCGGCTGTGGCCAGATGCTGCCGGGCCTCCTGATACTCCCCAATCGCCTGCAGCAAGATTCCCATCTGCAGCCGCAGCTCAGCACCCACGGTGGTGTCCCCCTGCACGTCGCTGATGAGAATGCCTTTCTCCACAAATGGAATCCAGTCCTCGCGCAAACCGGCCTGCTCGAGCTGTGGCGCCAGCGTCTGCAGCAAATCACGCGTCAGTGGCCAGGTCGACGGGAGATCGAGGGCAAAACTCAGCACATGCAGTGTCTGCTCACGTACCTCTTCGGGCAGCGGTGTGCCAGCGCGCTGCACATCAGCATGGGTGCGTGCCGTACTGCGCTCGACGTGTTCACGGAACAATGTCGGATAATCAGGTTGGGACGGTGGCTCGACCATGGATGTCAGCTCTGAGTTTGACTGCCCCAACGCGCAACCTGCTCCTGCAAAAAGGTGCGCGTCAAGTTGTGAATGGTGTAGCGGCGTTCGTGCAGATCACCGCGGCCATCGACCAGGTTCAAAGCCACCAGCCGTTCTAACGCGGTGCGGACTTCGGAGACTCCCAGGCTGCTCACTTCGGCGAGATAGTCGATCGTACCGCCACGGGCGCTGACCAGGGGCATGGCCAGGAATGCACGGCGGGTTGTATCGTCCAGTTCGTTCCACGCACGGCGGTAGATGAACTCATACAGGTTTTCGATGTTGGTGCCACGCGCAGCCGTCAGGTCGGCCAGCACGGTGTCCAGGGCATGTGTATGGGTCAAGCCGACGACCAGACGCAGTGCCAGCGGGTTGCCGCCCACGGTGGCATAGATCGGTTGCAGCTCCCGCGCAGAAGCTTGCTGCAGGGCTGGCAGATTGCGCAGCGACGCCTCCCAGCGCACGAACGCCAGGGCATCTGGCTCATCCAGCTCAGGCATCGGGAAATGAAAGATGTCCGCTTCCTCGAACAGGCTCTGGCGCGAGGTCAGGATGAAGCGGGTAGGGTCGCACAGGCTGCGCAGAAGTGGCAGCAGGCTGCTGACGTCGAGCACCGTCTCGAGATTGTCGACCACAATGACGTGGGGTTTTTCTTTGAGCCGCACCTGCAAAGCGCTCTGCCGCTCGCTGTGTGACCGTAGCTCGAGTCCGGGCAGGTCCCCCAGCAGCTGCGCGGCCAGGGCATCCACCAGGGCATCGGATGTCAAGGCGGGCCTGGCGATAGTTCGGATAGCCCCGCCCAGGCCGAAAACCTGGGTGCGCGCACTGACCCAGCCAATCTCCGCGTCGAGGTCGGCCTGGACGAGGCGTCGCAAGAGCGCATCGGCCAGCGATGTCTTGCCAATCCCACCGCTCCCTTCGAGCGCCAGCAGCCAGGGGGGTCCTGGCGCGGCCAACATGGCCGAGAACGTGGCCAGGTGCGAGTCAACTCCCATCAAGCGCGAATAGGTGGAAGCTTCCAGGCGTTGGGTCAGCTGGGTGACGCGGCTGATGCGGGCGGCGTCCTCTTGCCGCTGGATGATCGCAGTGAGCAGGATCAGGCCATCGTTCTGCCGGCGAAAGAGCGTGGCCTCCGAAAGATTATAGCGGTTGGCGACGCGATGCGCCGGCTGCGCATCGAGAAAGCGCAGCCGTAGGATGTTGGCCTCGAGGACATTTGTGGTCTGCAGCGTTTGCAGCGCGTGCAGAAGCAGTTCGTTGGTGACCTCGCGATCGCTGCGATGCGTCAATGCACGCATCTGCTGCACGATGTACAGGCCACGCAACGGGCTGCCAGCGCCTGGTTCGCGATGCCACGACTTGAGCGCGGTATATACGTCATCGAGCAGAACGGTGAACGTGTGCGTGTCGGCTGTGGTCATCTACTTCCCTGTCGCCAGGTTTGGGCGGGGACCGGCGTGGCTGGATGATATCACAGCCAGGGCAGCGCGTCAATCTCACTTTCCTCGTGCCAGCGCAGGACCTGCAGTGAAGCGGCCCTGCATTCTGCGATCGAGATGCCGCACGATGACCCGCCAATGGTGGCCGCATCATAGTAATCTAACCACCTTGCGACCATTGCGTTGATGGCCCACGCTGATGTTATTTGACCGTGTTTGGAATGTGTGTTACACTACTGTCCGCTGTTGGACACCTTATCTCACCCGTTCCGCGTACGAGCGACTGCCATCAACCTGACCACCCGCTGGCCACGGTACCAGTGCCAGGTGATGATCTGCGCAGCTGCCCACCCTGATGCACCCGGGCCATGCTACTCAATGCCAATCGATGCCAAAAAGGAGAACATGGATATGAGCGAACCGTTCCTGGCCGAAATTCGGATTCTTTCGTTCAACTTTGCGCCGCGGGGTTGGGCACTGTGTAATGGGCAGTTATTGCCCATCAACCAGAATCAGGCCCTGTTCTCGCTGCTGGGAACCACCTACGGTGGCAACGGCCAAACGACGTTTGCCTTGCCTGACCTGCGCAGCCGGATACCGGTCCACACCGGCAACGGCGTTACCCTCGGCGAACGCGCGGGTGAAGAAAACCACACTCTGACGATGTCGGAGATGCCCGGACACAGTCATCTGGTACAGGCTTCGAGCCAAACCGCCAACACCGCCACGCCGACGGGCAATGTGCTGGCTCAGTCGGGACAAATCTACGGCCCGGCCAGCAGCCTGGTGGCGATGCGCAGCACATCCATTTCACCAGCAGGCGGCAGCCAGGCGCATCTGAACATGCAGCCCTTCACCGTGCTAAACTTCGCCATTGCCCTGCAGGGCATTTTCCCGTCGCCCAATTGAGGAGGAGCCACCATGGGTACACCGTATGTGGGTGAAATCAGAATGTTCGGGGGCAATTTTGCCCCCGCCGGATGGGCCTTTTGCGACGGCCAGCTGCTGAGCATCAGCGAGAACGAAACCCTGTTTCAACTCATTGGGACAACGTACGGGGGCGATGGACAAACCACGTTTGCCCTGCCAGACCTGCGCGGACGTCTCCCCGTGCATATGGGCCAGGGTCCCGGCCTGTCATCACGCATCCTGGGAGAGATGGGGGGCGTCGAATCGGTGACCATTACGACGAGCCAACTCCCAATACACAGCCACGCGCTCGTTGCATCATCGGCGACGGCCACCGCGAGCAGTCCGGCTGGCAACGTTCCCGCCACCTCCACGTCAATCGACCTCTACACAACCGCCGATCCCACCGATGCGCTGGCGGCCACAGCCCTGGGCAGTGCCGGTGGCTCGCAGCCTCACGAGAACATGATGCCCTACCTGTGCATCAGCTTCATCCTATCGCTGTACGGCATTTTCCCATCACCGAGCTAGGAGCCTATCATGTCCGATCCATATGTCGCTGAAATTCGCATGTTTGCCGGCAATTTTGCGCCGCGCGGGTGGGCTTTGTGCAACGGACAGCTGCTGGCGATATCCCAAAACACCGCCTTGTTCTCGCTGCTTGGCACCACATACGGGGGTGATGGTAAGTCAACGTTCGCCTTGCCCAACCTGCAGGGGCGAGCACCGATGCACGCCGGCAGCGGGCCTGGTCTCAGTCCGCACGCTATCGGCGAAGAAGGGGGTGTCAATAATGTCACCCTGCTGTCGTCCGAAATGCCCAGCCACAACCACACCCTGCTCGGCACCAACGCGCGCGCCGGTGTGGGTTCACCCGACGGCAATGTACTGAATCGCTCAGTCGGTGAGAACGCCTATCAGACCACGTCGACGAGCGGCCTGGTCACGATGGCCCCCGAAATGGTGCAATCCGTGGGCGGTAACCAACCGCATAACAACATGCAGCCCTACCTGGCGCTCACATTCATCATCGCGCTGCAAGGCATTTACCCGCCGCGTTCTTAGGGCTTGTAAAAGAATAACTTCCTGCATTATGGCTGGAATTCGTCGCTCCAAAAGCGGTAGTGGTTGCACAGTTGCCATCTTTTTGGAAAGATGGCAACTGTGCAACCACTACCGCCAAATTCGATCAATAGAGCACGGGCAGTTATTCTTTTATGAGCCCTTAGTCTAGATCGTCCCATGCCATCGATCTGGTATCCTCTGCTGCGCACAGCCACAGATCGTCTGCTCGATCCCCAAAGCAGCCGGTCTGTTGTCCGAGATGCGATCAGGGACATGCACGCGGTGTTTGCCGCCATCACCGGTATCCGCGGCGATACCACCGAACCGCGGTTCGAGGAAGAATCGTGGCTCGCTCAAGGGTATGCGGTATCTCCCTACCTGGCCGCCCGCTGCCTGGTTGAAGTGTATCGTAGCCAGCAGTTTTTGCGCGGTGTGTATGCAGCCATGCAGGCAGCCCGCCAGCGCTTTCCCGGCCAGCGGCTGCACATCCTGTATCCGGGATGCGGACCGTATGCCACGTTGATCCTGCCGCTGACCACCCGCTTCAGTCCGGCCGAGTTCCAGGTAACGCTGATCGATGTCCATAGGCCCGCCGTGGCTGCGGTCCGCCAGCTCGTGCAGGCGCTCGACATTGCGGACTACGTCCACGATGTCATCCAGGCCGACGCCATGACGTACCAGCCGCCGGCAGGGCAGCAGTACCACATGCTGGTCCTGGAGGTGATGCAGGGCGCACTGGCCAGGGAACCGCAGGTCGCATTGACCCTGCGCTTTTTGCCCCACCTGGCACCAGGCGGCCTGCTCGTGCCTGGGCGCATCACGATCGATGCCTGCCTGACCAGCCGGGCACGCGAGGATTTCGGCACGTTGATCCGGCGCGATCCGGACGGGTTCCCGGTCGACCACAGCGACCTGGCGCATACACGCGTGCACCTGGGACAACTGCTGGCACTGCCTGCGGAGAGTGGGCAGGCGTATCGATCGGCACCCGGTGACACGCTGCCCGCTGTGACGATCCACGTACCCCCGCGGCCGCCGGGGATCGAGCAATTCATGCTGTTGACCCGCGTGGAGGTCTATCCACCGTTCACTGTCGCCGACTACCAATCCGAGGTGTCGCACCCGGTGATCCTCCCAGAGCTAAATGGGATTGCCAGCGGTTCAGAGATCACGTTTGCCTACACGTTTGGCCCCAAACCGGGCTTTTGTTACCAGGTGCAACCAGCCAGCTGGGCCTGACCCAAGGACGATCCATTTTCATGACCCATGATATTCAGCTACGCCCCGCCACTGACCAGGACCTGGAGTTTCTGTACCGGGTGTATGCCAGCAGTCGCGCCGACGAAATGGCGCTCGTACCCTGGGATGATGACCAAAAAGCGGCGTTTCTGCGAATGCAGTTCCAGCTTCAGCACCGGTATTACCACGAGCAGTTCACGCAGGCGCACTTCGACCTGATCGAATGGCATGGTGAACCGGTGGGGCGTTTGTACGTCGAGGAACGACCCGACGAAATCCGTATCATCGACATTGCCCTGCTGGAGGCATTCCGCAGCCAGGGGATCGGCACGCAGCTGCTGCAAAGCCTCCTGGCACGTGGTCAGGCGGTTGGGCTGCCAGTGCGCATTCACGTAGAGAAAAATAACCCCGCCCTGCATCTCTACCGCCGCTTGCAGTTCCATGTCATCGAGGATCAGGGCGTGTATTATCTGATGGAGTGGGTGCCACAACCGCTCACGATAAGGAGAACGTAGAACGTGCTCGAGACACTGCAAAAATCGGATTTCACCGGACACCTGCACCAGCATTTTTCGGTCTTGTTGGCCGGCGGTGATACGCTCGATTTGGAGCTGGTGGAGGTTACCGCATGGGGTGCGGCGCCGTCCGACAAGCGACGCCAACCGTTTTCACTGATTTTTCGGCACGACCGTACGGACGCCTATCTACCTCAAGGTATCCACACCCTGCACCATGCCGAGATGGGCTGGCTGGAGCTTTTTCTGGTGCCGTTGGGGCCGGCCCCCGATGGCATGCGCTACGAAGCCATTTTTTCGTAAGATAAGGAGCTACACCATGACTCGATCCCTCATTCAGCGTCCTTTCGCCGGCTGCCTGCGTGGCCTGCTCGTTGTGATGCTGCTGTTCATGCTGTCTCCAGCACCGTTACCATCCGTGTCTGCGAGCCCACACGAGCTCATAGCCAATGGTAGTGCCGAATCGGCGGCCCAACCCACCGTCACCGGCGCTGCGCCAGCCGTCGTGACCCTCGACGCCACCAAAACCGATCTCCTTCAGAATGACGCCGACAACAGCGGTGGCCCCACACCCGGCGACACGATTCGTTACACGGTGGTCATCACCAACAGCGGCGACACCGATGCCAGCGGGGTGATCTTCAGCGATACGCCGGACCCCAATACAACCCTCTCGGGCACCCTGCACACCGCACCGGTGGCGTTCGACGACGCGTATGCTTCCCTGGGCAACGTGGGGATCTCGGTGCCGGCGGGCAGCGGTGTGCTGGCCAACGACATAGACCCCGACAACGTGGTCAGCCTGGCCGTAACCTCATTCAGTCCTACCAGCACCAACGGCGGCACGGTCAGCGTCGCGGCGAATGGCAGCTTCACCTATACACCGGCGCCCGGCTTCCGCGGCAGCGACAGCTTCAGCTACACGCTGACCGACAACGACCCCCTCACCCCCAACAGCACGGGCCAGGTAACCATCCAGGTGGGCCCGGTGATCTGGTTCATCAACAACACGGCAGCCGGTCCGGGGAGTGGCACGCTCGCCACACCCTTCGACAGCATCGCCAATTATACAGCGCTGGCGGCGGACCAGGCCGGCGATGTGATTTTCATCTACCGTGGCGACGGCAGCAGTACTAACTACGACAGCGGCATCACCCTGTTGGCCAACCAGCAGCTGATCGGTCAGGGTGTCGACCTGGTGACTGCGGCCGGCCTCACCGTGCCACCGCACAGCCCGTCGTTGCCCACGGCTACCAGCAACCCCTTCTTGGTGAACGGCGCCGGCGACAGCATCACCCTTGGCACCGGCAATTCAGTCAAGGGGCTGACGATCGGCAATACGGCCGGGGCCGGCATCAAGGGCAGCAGCTTCGGGACTTTGACGGTGGCCACCGTGACGATCAACGGCAGCGGCCAGATCGTCGATCTGAATACCGGCACCCTGGCCGTCGCGTTCGATAGCCTGGCGTCGAGCGGCACGACCGGCGGGCGCCGTGGCATCGATGTGCAAAACGTCACCGGCAGTTTCACCACCGGTGCGACAGCAATTAGCGGGCCGGCCAACGATGCCATTCGTCTGCTGAACAGCAGCGGCACCACCTTCACGTTCAATGGCCTGACGCTTTCCACCAGCGGGCAGCGGGGTCTGCTGGCCAGCAGCGCCGGAACCCTTAACGTGACGGGCGCGGCCAATACGGCCAGCACCACCAACAGCGTGGCCATCGAGATCAGCAACACCACCATCGGCGCCAGCGGCGTCACCTGGTTGAGCGTATCGGCCAACGGCGGTGACAAGGGCATCGTGCTGAACAATACCGGCACCGGCAGCTTCACCGTGAGCGGCAGCGGCACGACAGCGGGCAGCGGTGGCACCCTGCAGAACATCAACAAACGCGGCGTCGAAGTTACCAACGCCCAGAATGTCACCCTGAAGAATATGAACCTGACCAACGCGACGTTGGTGCAGGACGTCGCGCCCAACACACCAACCTGTACCGACGAACCGGCTGGCACCAACCTGGGCTGCAACGCGCCGGTCTACCTGGTCGATGCGACCAACGTCGTGCTGAACAACCTGGTCATCAACGGCAGCGTGCAGCACGGCATCAACGGCAACAACGTCACTGGATTGAGCCTGACGACGATCACAGGCAGCAACATCGGCAACGAAAACAAAGAAAACGGTCTGCACATCATCAACCTGTTGGGCACCAACCCGTGGACCACGGTGAATATCAGCGGGTCGCGGTCGCGCAACGTGCTGGTCGAAAACAACCGCGGCAGTACCACGATTACGGTCAATAGCTCGACGTTCAACAACGCCGTGTTGGAAGACGGCTTCCACGTGATTGGCGGCAGTGCCGGCGGCCAGAATGCCACGATCAACCTGACCGTGCAGAACAGCACGTTTTCACAGAACCACGGTGTCCAGCTGAAGGCCCATGCCGAGGATATAAGCACCGTGACCGCCAACCTGGGCAACAACAACACCATTACCGGTATCGCGAACCAGGTCGGCAATTTTGGCGTCGATCTGGCCGCACGCGACACGGCCGATCTGAACTTCGGTGTGACCAACTCGACCTTCAACTCGATGCGCAGCCACAATATCAACCTGTTTGTCTCGGGCGGTGGCGGCGCCGTGGGAACCATGAGTGGCAACACACTCAACGGCTCGACGGTCGGTGCCGGTATCCGCGTGATTGGCGAAGTAACGACCAACGCCAATCCGACGATCACGATCAATATCGCCAACAATGACATCAATGCCATTGCTGGCACTGGCCTGGCCGGGATCGATATCCGGGCACGACGCGGGGTACTGGGAGCTACCGGTCTGGCCAACATCCAGGCCACCGTCAACAACAACCAGGTCGACGTCACCAACACCGCCGATGCCAACATCCAGTTCTACATCAACTACGGCAACACCCTGTGCGGCAACGTCGTCAACAACACGGCAACTGGGGCGCCGTTCTATGGCGATGCCTTCTACGTCGGTAACCCGGTGGCTGGCACCGGCGATCCTGCTGGGATCGCTCAACTCCAGGGTTGGACAGGCGATATCGACATCACCTGGAACAACAACGGCAATACGCCCACCAACTCCGCTTTCCTGGATGGCACCGCCAGTGCTGGAACCTGTGCCACCGTGCTTCTGGCTCCGCCGGGTGCGGCGGGTTCACCGGCTCGGCTGCGACTCAGCCAGGAGCCGGCTGCGCAGGGCCAGAAGGCGCGCCCGTCACAACCGGCTGCTGCGACCAGTGAGATTGGATTGTTTGATCCCGCCACGGCCGCTCGCCCTGCGATGGCACCCGCAGTGCTGGACGCCCAGGTCGGCCCGTTCACCCTGCCCGCCGGCAAACGGATTACCATCGTATTCGACGTGGTCATCGATGCACCGCCGCCCATCGCCAGCCAGGTGTGCAACCAGGGCTCGGTGTCCGGCAACAACTTCGCCACGGTGCTGACCGATGACCCGGCCACCGGTACGGCCGATGATCCAACCTGTACGCCGCTCCAGGCGGGGATTATCCGCATCCACAAGGTTACAGCGCCGGCGGGCGGCACGGGCTTTGCTTTCACTTCCAACATTCCAGGCCACACCAGCTTCACGCTCGACGATGGCCAGACCGAAGAGATGCTCACGGTGACACCCGGAACCTACACCGTGACCGAGGATAACCCGGCAGCGGGCGCGCTCCTGATTGCTTTGGTCTGTGATGACAGTGGCAGCACCGTGCCCAGCACACCCGACGTGGGCACACGCACGGCCACGATCCAGCTCGAACCCAACGAGACGGTCGAATGTACCTTCACCAACCATCTGCTGCCGCTGGCGATGCTGCTGAGCAAATCGGTTGATGGACCGACCAGTGTCACGCTGCCAGGGGGTGTGGGCCAGGTCGGCTACACGGTGGGTTATACCAACACCAACATCATCGCCGCGGCGCTCACCTTCACCGACACACCCAGTATCATGCCTGGCCTCGTGAGCTGCTCGACGCCTGCACCCGCCAACCTGGGGGCGGGGCTTGCGGGTAGTCAGACAGTCACGTGCGACGTGGCGATCGTTCCCGACCGCTGTGCCCCGATCACGGCGACGCTGCAAAACACGGTGACGGCCTCGATCGTGCCGGAGGCCTGGGTACCGTTGGAAAACTCCGCCAGCGCACCGCCCGTCACGATCACCGTGCCGCCGAGCGACCCCACGAATCCGGTGTGCAATCCGCAGTTCAGCGTGGTTCTGACCAAGACGGTGGGTCTGAGCCCGCTGACGTGCGCCACGACGAGCAGTATCATCGTGCCGCCCGGCGGGGTCGACGTCACCTACTGTTTCACCGTACAAAACACCGGCAACATCACGCTGTCAACGCACAGCCTGGTTGACACACAGCTGGGGGGCATTCTCAACAACTTCGCGTACGAGCTGTTGCCCGGCGCCAGCACCTTCGTCACGGCGACGGCGAACATCACCGAAACGACAGTCAACACCGCAACCTGGACGGCGACGCATGCCGATCCGCCGGGTTTGGCTTCCGCCGTGGCAAGCGCTACCGTCACGGTTGAGCCGCCCACTGCGGTAGGTTTGAGCGGTTTGAGGATCACAGCCGACCACACGGTACTGCCGTGGGCTGGATGGCTGACGATTGCGGCGCTGGGCGCGGGGTTGGGTCTGGCCCTTCGCCGGTGGAACAAACGGCGCGGTTGGCGTTGATCGTTGGCGGTCTGGTTATCCCAAATTCCTGATCGACATTTGTCGCAGGCACACCGGAAAAACGTTTGCCGATGCGTTTAGTATCACAGAAGCGCACCCAACACACCCCCCCGGGGTAAACACAAAGCATCGCGTTTCAAATGTATTCCAGGTTCGCTGATTCAGAGGAGAACACCAATGTTACGACGACAGGTTGTTACACGTTTGTTGGTCTCGGCGGCACTGCTGGCATCCATTGCGACCAGTGCAGTCGGACCGGCCTTCGCCCAGGTGAGTGGCGACGCCGGTAACAATGCCAATGCGGGCCGCGCCAACCAGGCCGTCCGCGAAATCCGGGCCGACGTGCCCTATGGCAAGGACGATGCCAGCTTTGGTGTCATACGCGAAACCCCTGCGGACATCCTGACCCCGGGCTCGACACCGCTTGCCGTGCGTTTGCAGGCCAGTGAGTTGCCGCAACTGGGTAAACCGTTCACCGTATCATTGCAGGTCCACGCCTACCGCGCCGCCGCCGCCACGCAGAGCAAAATCGAGCTGCCAGCGGGGGCCGAGATGCTGGAAGGGCTCACCGAAGCCACCATGGACATGGCCGAGGGTGAGACCCGCGAGCTGACGACGCAGGTGGTTTTTAAGGAGCCGGGCGAGTATGCCATCACCGGTCGTGCCTTGAGCACCATCAGCGAAGACATGATCTATGGCGACATGGACACCCTCTTCGTGACCGTGGGCAAGACCGAGAGCATGGAAGGTTTTGCTTCGGGTAACCAGCTCGAACTGGCCGCCGGCCAGGCCGAAGCGGTGGCACCCGAAGTGAGCGAAGCGATGGTTGAGTCCATGGAAGCCATGGACGCAGAGGCCCCGGCGATCGTCGACGAGCCGGCCGAAGAGGCTGGCCCGCTGGCCGATCAGCCGCTGCCTGACCGCCCTGGGCCGGGTAAAGATGCCCTGGAAGACAATGTGGCCACCCCCAATGCCAACGTCAACATCTCGATCTGCTGGCGCCTGGGCAGCGATCGTGACGGCAGCCAGCCCCGCCTGCGCGATGCCCGCCTCGAACTGTGGGACAACGATAACGGCCCTGACGATCTGCTGGCCACTGGTTTCACCAACTACAACGACGGCTGCCGCACCTTCACCGTGAACAACGCGGATAGCGACGAAGGTGGCACCATCGACGTCTACTTCCGGGTTCTGCTGTACCGGTCGAGCCGCTACCGTGTGACGACGTACGGCAACGCGATCTACAACTGCCAGACCAACACGACCAACAACGTCGCCGCTAACGTCAACTACGGCCTGTGGTGGTGCGGTGGTGGTGCCGGCAACGATCGCTCGGTGCGCATCTTCAACGACCTGTATCGCTCGCTGCGCTTCGTGCGGGAACATGCCGTGCTGGAAGGTATGGGCGGCAGCCCCGGTGAAGTCTGGGTCCTGTGGCAGACCGGCGGCAACGATGGCACCTACTACCGCTTTAGTGACGGCAAGGTGCACCTGAAGGACGCCGACGCCGCTTCCCGTGACACCGTGGTGCACGAGGCCAACCACAGCTACATGGACGACATCTACACCGGTTGGCCGATCAGCGACTGCCCCTCGCCCCACTTCATCAACGGTGTCAGCGGTAAGGGCTGCGCGCTGAGTGAAGGCTGGACCTACGCCATCGTCGCCGCCGCTGACGGCAACCCGGTCTACACCTGGCCGAGCGGTGCCTCGCTCAACCTGGAAACGCCGACCTGCACCACGGCCAACTGGGACGACGGTGGGCGTGTCGAAGGGCGTGTCGGTGGTGTCTTGATCGACCTCATGGATCCGTTCGACATCTCCTTCGGGTCGGTGAGCGGGTTCGGGGCCGATGCCTACGTCGCAGCCTGCGGCGGTGATGATCGTGCCGCCGGCATGTTCGACGCCGTCTGGGATCTCTTCTACGACCAGGATGACAAGGTCTTCGTGACCCTGGACGGTGTGACCGATTCGTTCTCGAACGCCTGGGAGAGCCGGGCATACCCCCGGTACGCCCCGCACCGCGTGGGTCACCTGAACTCGATCCCGAGCTTTACGCACGACTAATCTGAACCTGGTAACTGGTTCCCCCAAAACCAGGAGGTAGCACGAGAAGTCCGGCTTCTGACCGAAGCCGGACTTCTGTCATTCTGCAAATGGCTGTTCGTGGAACAAAGCCGGTGCCGAACCCGTCTTGAATGCAGTTGAAACGGGAGGTCTCACATGAAAACGCAGCATCTGATCGGTATTATGCTCGTGACAGCCATCGCCGGCATGGTCTTGCCTGGCTGCACAGTGTTCGGCGTTTCGACGGTCATGGAGACGCCGGTGCCGGTGGCGAGCCCAGTGGCACCCACGCCCACCCTGCAAACCGCACCCCCACCCGGCCGGCCCGACGATGCCCCGTCGACGCCGCTGGTCGTGACGTTGAGCATGCCCAAGGCGCCGAAGGTCGGCGAAGCGGTCGAAGTGACAATGGAGGTGAAGGCGTACCAGGACGCTCCCGGCACGACCGCCACGATTACCCTGCCGCCGGGTGCGCAGCTGCTGGATGGTGAAACGACCTGGCAGGGTGATGTGGCGGTGGACACACCGGTGCGCCTGGCCGTGACGATCGCCTTCCCCCAGGCCGGCGAATTTGCCGTCGAGGGCAAGGCCCTGGCCGTGATCAACCCGGATATGACGTGGGGTGACCTGGAGGCCATTTACCTGACGGTGAAAGCGGACAGCGGGTCGTTTGGGTACGAGTCGGGTGGTGGGGCAGGACTATCGGCAAGTCCGGTGCCCGGAGGGCAGAACTAACCACGTCATGCCTGTGAATCTGTCCCGTTTGCGCACGGTGCTCCCAGTGGTACGAGTAACTCGGTGACCGAGGCAACACCTTGCCTAAGTCCGGGGTGGGAATACCCGGACCGGGGATTGGATAGTGTCTACTGTGCTTTGGCCGCCAGAAACACCAGACGCGTCGCCGCATGCATCCCGCGTGCGCTGCCCCGGGGCGCAATCACCGTGGCACCTGGACCGACGGGCAGCGTCTGACCGTTGACGAACATGTCACCGCTGCCTTCCAGGAAGTGATACACCGCCAGCCCTTCGGGATGGCTGGGAATCTCCTGGCCAGCTTCCAGTCCCGCCAGGACGACGCGCAGCTGCGTGCTGTCTACAAGGAACTGTGGCTGCGGTCCGTCCGGACTGAAGACGGCGAGAGCTGTGGTTTGTGGGTAATAAACGGCGCTACCTGCCCCTTCTTGTATCATCACAACCTCCATTTTTGACGTTTTTTTTGCGTTTTTTCTCAGGTTGGGGCACTCGCGACTGGCGCAGCAACGGCCTGCGGTGTGCGGAACGCCCGCCACAGAATCAGCAGCGCTGGCAGCGTTGCCACGATCACCAGCAGGTAGCCAATCGCCACCAGGGGCGCGGCAACGGTCCAGGGCAAAAAGATGCTGGCCAGCCACACCACCGCCACCGCGCCGTTGAGCAGCAGCAGGGTGAACCAGCTCCCTTCGTGTTTGTCGATGACGCGCCGCATTTCGCCCGTGCGGAAGCGCAGTACCGCCACTGGCAGCAGCGCCAGCACCAGCTGCAAGATCCAGCCATAGACGAGCCCCTGCGTCACCCCGGCTTCGAGCGTAGCCAGCGATATACGATCGGGACCCAACAGGACATAACCCAGCGTCGCTATCACCGGTGCGGCGATCCACAGGTAGCTGAGAAGGACGTGGGCACCGTTGACGATGCGTACGGAGTGCGGCCGGTGCGTGGTGATGAAGAAGTTGGCCAGCATGAGCACGGTGCCCGCCACGTAGAGCAGCAAACCACCGCCCATGATCGGGATGACGCCGATGTAGGGTCCCAGCCAGAGGGCCAATGCACCGATCAGCATCAGCCAGAAGATCGGCCTGATCCACTGCGGGCGCGCCAGGGTGCGCCCAAACAGGGCCGGCAGCCGGTCCAGGACCAGCCCCGCAATCGCCAGGCCGGTAAAGCCGAAGATGTTGGCGTGGATGTGTGACTCTTTCGTCGCCTGGTAGCCCGCGGGCGACCACCAGCCGAGGAGTAGGGTCAGCGCCATGAGCACGCCCAGCAGCAGGAACGAGGGCGCAGCCAGGTAGAAGCCGGCCACCAGCGGGCGCGGGGCCGCGGCCCGCCGCCACAGCCACAGCAGCAGTCCCACTTCGACCGTGACCGCCGCCAGCAGCAGCATGCCGCCGCTGTGGATCGGCCCGGCTGTCACGCTCACCTGGCCGATTTCGAGCAGCAGCAGGCCGCTGTTCAGCAGTACAAAAACCGTCCACAGCACCCACCGCGGCGGTGCCGGACTGCGCAGCCGTTGGGCAGACAGCGCCGGCAGAACGCCCAGCAGCGCCTGCGCCAGAACACCAATCGTCAGGGCATGCATGCGCAGCCAGTACAGGTTGGGAATCGTCCCGATCCAGCCAAACTGGGCCAGCGCGTAGGCCAACACAGTCAACAAGGCAAACACCAGGTAGAGGGCTGCGGCAATGAAGTAAGCTGACGTGGTTGAACGAGCCATGGGTCACACCTCCAGGCAGACAACGATCGTTGGACAACGACTATGTGCCGAATCATAGCCCAGGTGAGGATGCAAGTCGCCGACTTATATCGGGTTTGGTAAAAAAACCCTTCGGGTCTCGCAGACCCGAAGGGTTTGGCAGACCCGAAGGGTTTTCACT
>CAZXQZ010000001.1:0-41836 GCA_964642445.1 uncultured Anaerolineae bacterium | reverse complement strand
AACCCTTCGGGTCTCGCAGACCCGAAGGGTTTGGCAGACCCGAAGGGTTTTCACTCGTCCAAATCAGCACGCGCCACCAGCCCGGCGCGGTCGAGGATGGTGATCTGCTGGCGCTCGACGCGGATCAGCCCGGCGTCGGCCAGGCTGCGCAGGGCGCGGCTGAGCACGTCGGGCACGGTGCCCAGGCGGGCGGCCAGCTCGGCCTGGGTGGTCCAGCGCTGGCGGGGAACGATGTCACCCGCCGCACCGGTTAGCAGCAGGCGGGCCAGGCGGGTCTCCACGCTGTGCAGTGAGAGCTCGGCGACCAGGCCAGCCAGGTAGGCGATACGCTCGGCCATGTTTTCGACGACCTGCAGCAAGACCTCGGGATGGGCGGCAAGCAGGGGACGCACCGTCTCGCGGTGCAGCAGCCAGATACCGGCATGTTCGAGGGCCATTGCCGTGGCGGGATTGGGCCGGCGGATGAAAGCACCGGCCTCATTAAAAACCTCACCGGGTCCGATGAAGCGCAGAATCTGCTCCCGCCCATCGGCGGCATATTTGACGACTTTCAGCCAGCCGGCATGTACGATGTAGAGGCTGGAGGATTCGTCACCTTCCAGGAATACCAGCGCACCGGGCGCGTACTCCTGCCAGATAGCCACGCCGGCCAGGCGCCCGAGCAGGTCTGGGGCCAGGTGTCTAAAATAGGTGATGGTTTGCAGCGTGGAAACCAGGGCAGGCGTGCTGGGTCTTGACATGCCGATTCAATTACCTGATGCGGGTGTCACGCCGGCATCGAACTGAGCATCGTGCAAGCGTGTACCGGTCCAGACTGCACCGTCCAGGACCGCCTCACGAAAGTCGGCGTGGCTGCAGTCTGACCCTGATAGGTTGGTCTGGCTCAAATCGGCCCCGCGAAACGACGCGTGACGGAAATCAGAATCGTGCAAATCGGCTGCGACCAACGATGTACTACTGAAGTCGACGTGATCGGCCTTCACCGCATGAAGGTCGGCACCTGCCAGTCGACTGCCAGCGAACACGGTGCCCGAAAGCCTGGCACCGCTCAAATCTGCACCTTCCAGATCGGCACTCTGGCAGAACCCGATCGTGAATATCGCATTGACCAGTGTTGCTTCTCGTAGAGATGCGCCGTTGAAACTGGAAAGCCCGATCACAGCCTGAGAAAAATCGGTGTTGTTCAGCCGGGCGTCGGAAAAATCGGCTTCGATGAACCTGGCTCCAATGAACAACGTCCCCTCGAGTCTGGCAGCGTGTGCAATCAGCCTGTCTACCGTCAAACCGGACAAATCCATGCGCTGCAGATCGACGCCGGAGATATCGATGTCAGCCAGTTCTTCATCGTTCGCGCTGGCCCTACGCAGTCGCTGCACAATGTCAGTGTCCGGCATAGATGATCATTCCTCGTTCGTCTGAGTGTGACAGGCAGTCATTCAGCAGCCGGCGTTGGTATGGGCCGCCACTGGGGACCCGCTTTGCAGTCGAATGGGGTCGCGAAATCACCGAACACACCCGTTGGCTGTAAAGCAGCCATGACGGCAAGTTGGCGGTCACGCAGCGTTTCGAAACCAGCCTGCCAGGGTGACTCTACCAGATCTAGCTGCACGCCACCCCATGAGGTATCCTGCACGGGAGAGCCGATACGACTCAGAACATCACGGCCAATCAGCCGTATCATGTGCGGTCCGAACCACGTGCGCGCCGCCACAGCCTGGGGACCACAGGATTGCAGTTCTTCGACGTCGACCACAGCGGCCTCACTGTACCACTGTCCGCCCTCACCTTCCTGCCAAATTGGATGAACCACGCCGAATTCCGCCTTCAGTTGCTCTGCCAGAGTCTCACCCAATAAGAAGATGTCGGACAAATCCTTTGCGCGCGGCGCGCTGAATTGAATCTTCACATACTTGAGACCGACGTTGTTTGCCGAAAAATAACCCTGGTAACGAGGAGGTTTTCGCCGGACGAATCCCGGCACGTAGTAGTCGTCATCCAGCGCGGTGATGGCTGTTTCCATTGATGCGCGTGTGTAGGGCTCACGTGCTCGCTCGTCGAGCCCCCAATGCGTAGGCATCAATGCCGGCACTCGTTCCAGCGCGTCGAGCAAACAGCTAATGGCCTGGACAGTGCGCAGTGGCATGGTCGTTATGATCGCAGCACGGACCGTATCAGCCATGGGTGTCTCCCTGAACGCTCCTTTATCGGAAGACTACTGGTCACTCGTTTCCCAGCGCCTTCTTGGCATCACTTTCGCTGATTTCACGCCAGCCTCCCGCACCCCGGTTCAGTCTCTTATCCCACTTCGACCATTGACCAGTCGTGGGATTGCGGTGCAGGACCGCCGCGTTGTCGGCCAATGGATCACTGGGGCGGACTTTGGCGGGTTCTGGATTGCTGAGTACAACGGCCAGGTCGCGTTTTTTGCCACCAATTGCGCCCGATTGAGCGCCCTTCTTCTGTGCCCGCAGCTGCTCGGTGTAGAAGATTGTGCCCTCATCGATCGACTTGATGTCGACGACCTTGGTGTCGGTGATGCCATCTGGCCTGGTGGTCACCCCATCCACTTCGTATTGTACCACATCGCGCGGATTGCCGGCATTGTCAGTGGCATAGTTGTTTTTCTCAACGCCAGCGGCGTCCAGGGTGCTGTCTTCGTCGGCGCGACCGCGCGCCCGGTTTTCGTCGAGCTGTTCCTTGGCTTGTTCCCATTTGTCACGCGGCAGTGGATTCTTCGAGTTCTGTTGATGCCGTGCGAATCGCATGTCGTCTGCGGTCTTGCCCGGAGGCGGGTTGTCGATTAGTTTCCGCCACTCGACATCCGTGAGCGGCCCGCTCGGTGTTTCCGGCTTCGGTGCTTCTGGCTTTGGAGCTTCTGGCTCGGGCTTGGGTGCCTCTGGTTCTGGTTTAGGTGCCTCGGCCTCTGGCTTGGGCGCTTCGGCCTCTGGCTTGGGTGCTTCCGCCTCCGGCTTGGGTGCTTCCGGCTCAGCCTTGGGCACGGTCGGCTCTGGCTGTGCCTTGGCCTTGATCATGTCGGCGTCGAACTTCTCGACCGCCTTGGCTTTGGCCACTTCGTCGGCCATGGCTTCGATGTCGTCCAGCTGCTTCTTGAGATCGCCGTTTTTGTCCAGGTCTGCGGCGTACTTGTGGCGCAGATCATCGCAGGTGGTGCAGATGGCTACGCGTCCGTCCTTGAGCACCTTGATCTCGTGGCCGCTGGCCGTTTTTGCCTTGGCGACAACGCCGGGCTCGATTTCGGGCGCATCGGGATGTGCGCTGCGCTTGGGCGCGGGCGGTACGTCGGGACCAGCCGGCTTCGGCGCAGGTGCTTCGGCCGCCGGTTTGGGTGCCGGGGTCTCCGGTGCCTTGGGCGGTGGTGCGGTTTCCGGTGCCTTGAGTGGCGGCGCCGTCTCGGGCGCCTTGGGCGACGGCATCTCAGCTGCCGGCTTGGACGGCACCGTGGCTTCGGCCGGTTTCGCGGCCGCGGGAGCCTCGCCCGCCTTGGGCGCAGGTGCTTCAGGTGCGGTCAATTTGGGTGCGGGCGCCGGCGCTTCAGGTGCCGCCGGCTTGGGCGCCGGTGCTTCGGGCACGGCCGCCTTCGGCGCCGGCGGGGCCACGTCGACCCCAGCCGGCCGCGGCGCGCTGACTTGCGGTGTGACCGCCGGTGGTTTGATTTCCACCTGTGGCTTGATCTTGATCTTGCCCTTCAACGCACCGGCAATCCCCAGACCACCGCTGATGCCAATACCTACCGCAGCACCCATGACGATGCCTTCGAGCGTGATCGGATCGCCCACGGCGATGTTGCCGACGATCCCTCCGATCGCATCGACGCCCACTTCGGTGGCCACCTTGAGACCCACGTTGGTCACACCCTTGGCCAGCGCTCCGCCAATACCGCCGAACGCCCCGCCAATTGCACCAACGACGAAGGCCTTACCAACCCCATCGCTCCATTTCTTGCCATCGACCAGGTTGTGCCCCACCTGGATCGTCGCGCCGGCCAGGCCACCGACCGCCGCACCGATCAGGATGCCGCCCACAACCCCGCCCGCACCGGCCGTGACAATGGTGATGGCAATGGCCGCAATAATCACGGCAATCGTGATGACCCACTTGACCACTTTCTTCCAGCGCGGCTGGACAGCGGCTGCGGCTTCGTCGGCGTATTTCGTGATGTCACCGCCGAGGTTCTTCAACCCTTCGCGCTGCAGGCCGGTCTTCAGCTCGCTGCGGCTGTTCTCGAAATTGGCGGTGACGCGATCACCAATCTGGAAGAAGGTATCCTCCAGCGCCAGGCCGGTGGTGTCGAACCCGTCGATGGCCGTGGTACTGGCGGTATCGACCGTGGTCTGATGCCCCTCGGCCAGCTGGCTGAAACCGCTCTCAGCCTCGGCACGCATCGACGCGGCGCTGTCCGAGTACGTGCTGGCGGTCGCCTGGGCCTGCGCCACAGCGCTCTGGCCAATGGCGTTGGTGCTGTCAACCGCGGCCAGCCCGCCGCTGCGCACACCTTCTTCGGAAGCCGTAATGCCGGCGTCCAGCTGCTGCATGAGGGTCATGGCCAGGGTGTCGACCTGCCCCTGCAGTTCGCCCAGCACCGGCGTCAAGGCCACCTCGTCCGGCGCTTCGGTGGCCAGGGCTGTCGCTACGAACTCGTGCAGGGCCTGGTTGAAGCCGTCGACCGCCTCACCGGCACCGGTCACCAGGGCAGTGATCGCCTGTGCCGCCTGGTCGTCGATGGCGACCTTCTGGCTTGCCCCAAAGGCCAGCAGGCGCGCGACCTCGGCCGCCGCCTGGCCGTCCAGGCTGGCCAGTGTCGTTTCCAGGCCCGACTGCGTCGCGCCAATCAGACGTTCGGCGCTGTCCTCGATCTGGGTGACGGCGCTGTCCTCGGACTGCGTCAGGGCGTCGAACATGGCGTCCCAGTGTTGGTCGAGGGCGTCGCGCGCCTCCTGGGCGGCGTTACGCACCATGTCCAGCGCGGCCGGTTTGCCCTGCTGCACACTGTCGGCCTGTTTGTCGGCCTCCTGTTTGATGCCCTTCTTGTACTCTTTGGCCACCGACCGTGCGGCATCGGCCCGCGCTTCCAGCCGGTTGTCGTGGATCGGGCCGTCGAGCACGCTGCTTTCGCCGTTGCGCTGTGCCAACCAGGCCTGGGCGCGGGTCTCGGCGGTGGCAATGCCTTCGTCACCCACCTCGTCACCCACGGCGCGGAACGAGGGATCCCACGCGACATAGGCCTGTTCGATGTTGGCGACCTGGTCGCTCTCGCCCTGGTCGAGCAGGGCGCTGGCATCGGTGTAGGCGGTGTCGACCTCGGCCAGGGCGGTGTCGGAGGCACTGAAGATCAGCTCGATGGCCTGGTCACGCTGGGCGCCGATCGCTTCGGTCGCGGCCGCCGCTTCGGCGCTGGCCTGCTCGCGCGCGGCGGCAATGGCGGCCTGGGCCTGGGCGATGTTCTGTGCCACCGCAGTGTCGATCTCGGCCTTGGCCGCGGCTGCCACGGCCAGAATACGCGGCGGCGCAGTCATGCCGAGGGTCACCAGGTTCTGGGCGTGGAAGGCGTTGCGCGCAACAAAGGCGGCCGCCAGGGCCTCACTCGCCGCACGTTTTTGTGCCGCCTCGAAGACCAGGCGCGGCTGGCGGGAGCGCTCGACCGGCGTGGGGGCAAAGGCCACGCGCTGCCCGACCAGGGATGCCACCTGGGCGGCTGGCGTGGCCAGGGAGGACATGGCCTGCTCGACCACGGCACTCGCGTTGGCAGGACCCGGGCCACCTTCCGCAGCCGCGTCAGCCCCTTCGGCAGCGCTGGCCGCTTCGGCCTGCGCCTCTTCTCCGACTTCGTCCATGGCCGCCAGCTCGGCGGCTGGCGCCGCCGCGTCAGCCGCCGGCGCAGCCTCGGCCAGCTGGGCCGCCGCTTCATCGGTCTGGGTCTCGGTTGCAGCCTGTTCGGCAGCCTGGGCATCCATCGAGACTGCTTCCGGCGCGACGTTGGGTGCTGCTGCGGGCAGATCGGTGAGAACGGCAGCCGGTGCCTGGACGGGGGCAGCCATCGCCGGCCGCAGGTCCACCGAACGGGCAAATTCGGGCTCGGCCGACGCGGCAACCCGCTGCGCCGCCTGGTGCGCTTCCTGCACTGCTGCTGCGCGCGCCAGCGGACTGGTCGGAGGCGCCGCCAGGGGACGACCCAGCTCGTCCTGGCGGGGACCTGTCTCACCGGTCTGGGTTTCACCCACGTCAACCGGTGCGGCCTGCCCTTCCATGGCGGCCGCACTCCCATCGACGGGCGCAACAAACCGCTGCGCCACCGCCTGGTTGCCGGCCAAACGCTGCAGGGCACGCATGGCCGCGCCCTTGCCACCCATGCGCCCGGCATCCGCCCGCGGCAGGTCGCGCAGACCGGTCAAAGGCACCACCGGCCGGCCGGCGCGCAGCGACTCCGCCTGCGACGACGGTGGCTCTGGGGTGGATGCCGGTTGTGGCTGGGCCGGCGCCCTGGTTTTGTTCGGCATGATCGGGTTAGTATTGAACCACAGAGAGCGCACAAAACACACAAAAATTTTATATTTTTCTGTGTGCCTCTGCGTGCTGTGTGGTAGAAGCCGCTAAGAATTCACCCTCGTATGCGCGCCAGGCGGTAAAAATCGCCGAAGTTGGTGCGCGTCAGGGGGCGACCGAGTTTGCCGAGCTCGCGCGCAACCGCCTGCACCAGGTGGTGCATGGTGATAGGCAGGCCCTCGGCGGCGGCCAGGAAGGCGGCGGTGACGACGCAGTTTTTGATGTGACCACCGCTCAGCTCGAACTGGCTGGCCAGGAAGGCAAAATCGATGTCCTCCGCACGCGGCGCTTCGGCCGGAAACAGCCCGCGCCAGATCAGCTCACGATCGGCCGCGGCCGGAAACGGGAACTCGACGACGAAGTGCATGCGCCGGGTAAAGGCCTCGTCGAGGTTTTGGCTGAAGTTGGTGGCCAGGATGGCGATGCCGTCGTATTCCTCCATTTTTTGCAGCAGGTAACTGATTTCGATGTTGGCGTAACGGTCGTGCGCATCTTTCACCTCGGAGCGTTTGCCGAACAGGGCATCGGCCTCGTCGAAAAAGAGCACGACGTTGGCCGAGCTTGCTTCCTCGAAGATGCGGTTGAGGTTCTTTTCGGTTTCGCCGATGTATTTGCTCACGACACCCGAAAGGTCAATTTTGTACAGGTCGACGCCCAAGCTGTGCGCGAGGATGCCGGCGGCCATCGTCTTGCCCGTGCCCGAAGGACCGGTAAACAGGGCGTTGAGCCCACCGCCCAGGGCCAGCCTGGCCTCGAAACCCCATTGCTCGTAGACGATGTGCCGGTGCCGCACCTGGCTCTCGATGGCGCGCAGCAGGCCCTTCTGCACGTCGGGTAGCACCAGGTCGGACCAGCCGAAGGGCGATACCACTTTTCTGGCCAGTTGCGCCAGGCCAGGGTTGGACTGCTGGCGGCAGCCATCGAAGAGGTCGGACCGGTCAGGCACCGCCGTGGGACCGGCGCGTAACCAGGCGCGGTGCTGCGCCGCCTGCACGGCACTGGTAATCTGGCCGGGTGTCAGACGAAAGCGTCCGGCCAGCTCCGCCGGCAGTGAATCACCGGGCGGCGCTTGCCCGTTGAGTGACGTGCGCCACAGCGCCTGCCGTTGGCCAAACGCCGGCACCGGAATATGGAGAACGATCGGTTTGACCGCCTGGTCGTGCAGGGCCCAGGCCGCCTGGGCGGTCATAACCATCCCCGGCCCCAGGTGCGCCAGCACGACGGCGCGGCTGGCACTGTCCAACGCATCGGCGTAGCGCACGTGCAGCACGCCCTGGCGCAGACGGGTCTCGCGTACCGCCGCCTGTATGAGACCGGCGATGGTGTCGGCCGGGCGCACGGCCAGTCGGGCGGCGTCGAGCGTCAACAGCGGGCGCGCCAGCGCCGCAGCCAGCGCCGCGGCCGCCTGGCTCTTGCCACTGCCGGGCCGTCCCCAAATGAACACGGGGGCGGTTTCCCCACGCTGCCACAGGTCGACGACGTGCTGCAGCTGCTGGTGCAGTGCCGGCTCGACACCCGGCCCGGCGGTCGTTTCGGCCGGCCAGGACACGCCGGCCAGGTCCGTCAGAACAGGATCGAGGCTGTCGTGCTCCAACAGAAATTCGACGATCCGGTCGTCCAGCTTGAGCGGGCGATCGATGAGTGGCACGTGCCGGTTCTCGCATTCGTCGCACACGCGCATGAGGCGCTGGCGCACGAGCGGTGAATCGGGGGTGAAGAGCCCGCGGCCGGCGCCCTCGGCGGCGGACAGACCGGCCAGGAGCTGCAAGGCCAGGCCCGGCGTCAGGTAACGCCGGCTGACGTCGTCCTGCAGATAGGCATAGACGCGCGCAAAGCGGCTGTCCACTTCCGGGGCCAGCAGGAGCAGCAGCAGCTCGACGGCATCCGGTGCCAGGTCGAACAGCCGGGCCAGGGTCTGGGGTCGCAGCGTGCCCGGTGTCACGGCCAGGCGTGCATCGATCTCGGCCGCCAGAGCGTTGACCGCCGTTTGCAGCTCGATGTCATCGTCACCCACCGGCACGGTCGCGCCATGCAGCCCGTGCAGCACCGTATCGATCTCCTCGTCGGACAGGAACAGCCCCAGGAAGGCCTCGTCCGCACTGCTGCCGCGCAGCAGGCGCATGCGTAGTACCAGGCGATGCAGGCGCATGGCCAGCAGACGCCAGGTCTCTTCCAGGTATTCGTGCGTCGTGGCGTAGGCCCGGTCCATGGCATTACCCTTCTGGCAAATGAATCACGAGGCGGCGGTCGTCCAGCCAGGGCATCGGTCCCTGGTCGCCCGCGCACCCGGCCATGTGCAGCACAATGCCCAAAGGCGCCCGGCTGCACCACACCTCGATCGTCTCAGCAGTACGCTGGATGCGCCCCGGCAGGTGGATGAACTGCTTCAGTAGATAGGCTGGACTGCTGTCGGCAAAACCACGCAAACCGGCGGCAAAGCGCCGCAGCAGCAGCCCGGCCCACGCTGCGGCCGGATCGCTGCCCGGCGCTGGTTCGGCTGGCAGTTTTAGATTCAGCGCCGCCGTCTGCGGTGAACTCAGCTGATCCGGTACCGGCCAACTCACTGGTTCGGTGCGGGCCTTTTCAGCGGCGGACACCGGCAGACCCGCCAGCCACAACGGTCCGGCATCGCTCCAGGCCAACGGCCGGTAGGCCTGACCAACCGCCGCCAGCAGCAGCTGGTACAGGCCCGCCGGACCGAGAAACTCGTGCAGCCCCAGCTCGCGCACCTCTGGCAGCAAAAATGCCAGCCCGGCAAACGCCGTCGTGACCTGCTCCGGTCGCGGCTGGGCTGTCCTGGCCTGCACAACCTGTGAAGCAGTGGGCATGACCACCGGCACCAGCTGCGCCAGGTAGGCGCGGCCCTGCGCCGAGGTCAGGATAGTGGTCAACCAGGCCGCAGCTGCCGGCAGGCGCCCTTCCAGCCTGGCCAACACGGCGGCCAGGGGACCTGCCGTGGCAATTTCACCCGCGACCAGGGCCGACCACACGGCTGGTGCCGGCAGCACGGTTGCGGCGGCATTGAGTAGGGCCAGGTGATAACAAACTGTCGCCGCCGCCAGACCCAGTGTGCGGCGCCGCGCCAGGAGCACGGCCAGGTACAGACGCAGCGTATTGCGGGCCACCGCCGGCCGCTCCCCCGATTCCAGGGCCACCTGCTGCGCCACCGTCAGGACATCCTCGATGGCGCCCGGATCGGCTATCGCCGGCAGGTCGCCCAGTCCCAGGCCGTTTTCCCAGATCAGACTGACGTCCTCTGGCTGCAGCTGCTGGATCAGCGGTTCGAGCTGGTTGTGCTGCGCCAGCCGCTCGGCCACGGGTGCCAGAAGAGCTGGTCGCGCGCCCAGGAGGTACGCGGCCACGCGCCCCGTGGGCAGGTCACGCAGCGGTGCAAATTCGGCGTACATCCAGCGCGACCACGCCTGTCCCGCCAACAGGTCGCCCAGGAAACTGGCGATGAAGTGGGCGTGGTTGTCGTAACGCATCACCTGGCCGGGCGGGCCGTAGAGCAGCGTGTAGGTCAGCGCCTGCACCAGCAGGCGGCCCCAGCGCTCGGCGATGTCACCATCGACCCGCACCAGGGCATCCAGCCACAGATCGATCTCCAGGTGGCGGATGCGGTAGACCGCTTCCGCATCGGCGGGGCTGGCCACCAGGTGCGATG
The DNA here is from genome assembly GCA_964642445.1 of uncultured Anaerolineae bacterium. GTDB lineage: Bacteria > Chloroflexota > Anaerolineae > SSC4 > Amarolineaceae > SSC4. Next base: position 31,611 of record CAZXQZ010000001.1, on the reverse strand, counting down.
CCACCACGCCCGGCAGCCGCTCACGTGCCAGCCGGTCCAGGCGCGCCGGCACCGCACCGCGGTCGGGTGTGCCGTGCGGGATCGCGTAGTTGGCCTGGAAGTGGGCGATGGTGAGCATGGTCGCGACCTGCTACACCCGTGTCATCCAGGCCACTGCCTGGCGCTGCCAGTCGGCGGCTGTTGCCCGCGGCACCCCGCTCAGCTCGGCGATGCGTGCCGTCGGCAGTGTCGCCAGCTCGAGCACGCTGCGGATACCGGCGCTGCGCAGGCGGCGGCCGCGCGCCGGCCCCAGTCCCTTGATCGTTTCGACCGGCTCGTTGGCCCCGCGCACCAGGTCGTGCCGAAGGGGATCGGGTACGAACGATGACTCGCTCTCCAGTGCAATGCCGGGCAGGAGGGTTGGCCCGCTGGCCGCCAGCAGCTCGGCCATCGTCCACGGTGGTGCCGCCGGGAACGATTCCCGGTACAGGTCCAGGTACTGGCCGGCCTGGATGGCATCTTGCAGAACGTTGCTGATCTCATCACGCAGCCCCAGGCAGGCAGGCGCCACCGCCATGGCATAGACCTGCCGGCCAAACGCACGCCCGCGTACGGTGGCCGACCAGATTGGACCGACCACCGGGAATGCACGGTGGCGAGCGGGTGCACCCGTCTGTTCGACGAAGGACAGCAGCTCGATCCAGTCACCCGCAAAGGCGTGGACCCCGCCGCGGGCCAGGATCTGGACCGGTGTGCCCTCGCTGCGGGCAAAGGTCTCGACGCGCACGCCCTGTAAATCGAGGTTCAACCCTTGCAGGACGATCTGCAGCGTGCGCGCGAGGTCGCTGTACAAGCCCAGCACCAGGTCGCGGCCACGCAGCACGTCGATCCACTGCGGAAACGTGTCAAGGGCCCGCGGGTCGATGCCCAGCTGCTGCCAGGTGTCGGTCTCGATCAGCAGGCGGATGCCATCGATGAAAAAGGGGCGGGTCCACAGATCGTCGCTGCTGTCCTGAACCCGGCCGAGTGGCAAAAACAGATCGACCGGGACCTGGCCGGCGGCCAGCGCGGTGCGCCAGGCGTCCACGCTCAACTCGGCCACCTCGACCGGCAGCGGTGCGCCAAAGAGGCGCTGGCTGAGGGCCATGAGCAGGTCGGGTACAAAGCTGCGCCGGTTCGCGGCGAAGAACGGCCAGGCATCCAGGTTGGGGGTACCAACGACCAGGCGGCCGCGCTCCAGGATTCTGTCAGCGCACGGTGAAAATGCGCCGCGTACGGTGATGTAGGCTTCACGGGTCGCCGTATCGCTCAGTCCGCCGCGGCCGGTGATGGTGAGGCTGACGTCGTACACACCCGGCTGCTGGTAGACGTGCGCCGGGTGGCGGGCCGCGCTGCCGCTGCCATCACCAAACTGCCAGGTCCAGCTTTCGATGTCACCGGTCGAGGTGTCGGTGAACTGCACGTTCAAGGGCGCAGTACCACGCAGCGGTTCGGCTGTGAAGTCGGCGTGCAGCGGTGGTGGCGGCGGCGCACACTGGCAGCGCAGGTAGGCCAGGAGCAGCGACTCACTCAGCAGGCGCCGGCGGTCGCTGAACTCATCGACCTCGATGATGCCGTTGTCACCCACGGTGATGGAGGCCAGGACGACGCCGTTGTCGTTGGCACCAAAGTCAGGTGGGCAGGGGGTGTGCGCGCGGCCGCAGACGATCTCCTCCAGCTGGCCGCACGTCATCGTCACCTGGTGCGAAGCGGGCAGGGTGCACACGACATCGAAGCGCACCCCTTCACGTGCCCGGCTCCAGGCGTATTCACCGCCGGCCGGCTGGCAGGCCGGCGGCAGTTTGGGCTGGGCGCAGGTGTTGGATTCGTCGGGATACGCCACCAGGTAAACGACCGGACGCTGCAAGCGGCGCTCGTCGACGACGCGCGCGGTGGCATCCAGAATGCGGAAGGTGTCCTCCAGGTTGTTCAACCGCCAGTTGCCGACCTGCCCGCTTCGGGCGACGTAGCGGTGCACGATGTTGGGCTCCGGGCTTGGGTGCTGCGCCTGGGCACCGGAATGAATGCGAATCAGCATGTCTTTGGCAAATTGGGTGGTTTCGTCGAAGACGTAGTACACGGCAAAGGCCTGCTGCGGTGTGCCGGGGTTGATGGTGTGCTGGAGGGTGTAACCCGCCAGGCTCAGCGGACGTTTGACCTCAATCTCGACCCATTCCCGGTTGTAGTCGCCATCGATGTCCTTGCCGACCGGATCGAGATTGGCGCGTACGATTTTGACGTCGCGCACGGTGAAGTCTTGCGGGTCCGGGCAGGGTGGCGGCAGCTTCAGGCAGGCCGTTACGGCATCCTGGATGTCGAACAACGCGGCTCCCGCGGGAATCTCGATTTCATCACCCTGCGGCGTGAGGGCAAAACCGGCACTCACCTGGACGTGCCACGGCAGCTGCGCGGTAACGCCGATGCCACAGACGACACCCCAGCCGTGCAGGTGACGGTTGTGGCGGCGCAGGCGTGCGCGTAGATAATCCTGACCGGCGGTCAGGTCGGCGGCAGTGAGCTGTTGGCGATCGAAGTAGAGCGGCCTGAGCAGGCCCGTCTGATGTGTGGGCATGGTCATGCTCCTTTAACCCGGTTTGCCGACTTGGAACCAGCTCTCGAACAATCCGCCCTGGCGTCCGTTACCCGACGGCCGCCGCGGTACCAATCCGCCGATGTGATTACCATCGACTGCCTTTTCGTTGGCATCGAGCACAAAGTCGGCCCGCAGCACCACCCGCAGCACAAATGGCATTGGCACCTGCGGTACCTGGAAGAGCCGCAGGCGTACGGCCTTGGCTCTGTCGGTGGCCGGATCGAGCGGTACCACATCGATGATGCGGCCATCACCGTCGATCCCTGTGATGTCCACCGGTTCGTACACCGCGCCGGGCACCAGGCATTCGCACAGACCACTCTCCGACGGATGGCGCAGGTACACCTGGAATACCTCGCTGCGCGTGGTCTCACCACGCAGGCGGTAGACCGTATTCATGAGCACTTCGTTGTCGAACAGAATCACAAAACCAAGTTCGCGGCTGAACTGGAAGAACAGGTCCAAATTGGGGAACAGGTCTCCCTCGTCGTCGTGAATCCAACTCAAGTTGGTGATGTGGGTGAGCAGCGGGTCGTCGATCGGGCCGGGATCTCCCGGATCACCCTTGTCACCCTTATCGCCCTTATCTCCTTTATCTCCTTTATCCCCTTGATCACCCTTGTCCCCTTGGTCGCCTTTGTCCCCCCTATCCCCTTGCTCGCCTTTGTCTCCCTTCTCACCCTGCTCCCCTTGCTCGCCTTGCAGGCCCTGCTCGCCGGCGGGGCCGCGCGGCCCTGGTTTACCTTCGGCCAGACCCTGGTCCAGCAGGCAGCGGATGACGTCGACGATGTTGTTGGTGCTGGGCACCAGGGGCCGGTGGGTCAGGTTGTCGATGAAGGCTTCGCCGGGAGCGGCCTGGTCGGCATCTTGTACGGCCATTCCAGGGACATAGTTGGCAACGTGGGCCAGGACGACGCAGTGGTCGTCGGTCTCACCGCAGGCCGGGCAGCCGTCCAGCGCCTGCACGAAGAGATCGTCACATGCGGCCTCTTCCACCCCCAACACGGCCACCAGGCCGCGTTCGGGCTGCACGGCGGTGGCTTCGTCGTCGGCGGCCACGTAGAGTCGGCCACCCAGGAGGGCCAGCCGCTGGTAACGACCGCTGCCGGAGATCGCCTCGTGCGTGCCGCGTGCATCGACCGGGGTGCTGCCCGGTTTGCCGGCTTCGAAGAGATCGATGGCCTGCACCTGGGTCTGGCCCTCGGCCGACGTTTGCAGGACATAGGCCCAGCGCTCGTTGGGTGCCATCGCCAGGTCTTGCACCAACGCCGGCCACTGCGCACCGCGCCCTTCGGGCAGCAGCCGCAGGAAACCGAGCGAGGTATCCAGCTCATAGCGTGTGATGAACGCCTGGCCCGAATTCGAGCCGGTGCCGGACCACAGCACGGTCAGGAACCTGCTGTCCAGGCTGGTGCCAATGGCCTGTGGTTGGCCGGGCGCATCCAGGGCCGGTGCTACCTCGGCAAAGGCCGCAATATCGACGACGCGCACCCGACCCTGGGTGGTGTCGGCGATGAACAGGAATTTGCCATCGGCCGTGATGGCCAGCATCGTCGCGCCGGCGCCTCCGTCGAAGGCGGCATCAAAATCGAGGCTGTTGCCGGGTGTCAGGTCCGCCGCGACGCCGTTCAGCCAGTCGGTGATGGCATCGTCGGCGTAGCGCACCAGGCGTGCGTGACCGGCGCCATCGTCCAGAATCAGGACCAGGAGTGCCCCGGTCAGCGGCGCCACAACCAGGCGCGCCACACCAGGCAGGGCCAGCGTCTTGAGCGGTGCCGGCTGGGCCCGAATCTGGTCTTCTTTGAAAAAGGCCAGCACCGGACCGGCGGGGTTACCATTCTCCGCCATGTGCGTGGCCAGGTAGATGCGATCGCCCAAAAGGGCAGTGACCACGTCGCTGGGATCGATACCGCCATCCACGGCGGTGACCAGGTCGTGTGTATCGGTGCGATAGACGTAGAGGCGGGCGGCCAGCTCGTTTTCCGCTTCACCTTCACCGGGCGCAATGGCTTGTGCGGCCACGTAGAGCTGCTGCGTCTGTTCGTCTACGGCGACGGCGCGTGGGCTCTGACCGGCCAGGGTCAGAGTGTGCTGCCAATCGAGACGGGCACGCAGTGGGGGCCGCACCGGGGGCCGCGTGCCGGCCGGCTGGTAGAAGAGGCTGACGCGAAAGCCCTCGCGGATGCGGTTGTAGGCCTGGTTGCCGTCAGCACAGTCGCAGTCGGGCAGGATGACCGGGATTTTCTCCTCCAGGGTTTCGGCGTAACACAGGCTGACGAAAAGGTCCTGCGCCTCACCCCCTTCGGGCAGCACGGCGTCGGCCAGCGTCACCAGCTGCTCCTGCGTCACGATGATCTCGCGCCCGCAGCAGTCGAGTGCCACACCGGGCTGGAGGATGACGTACTCGTCGCGGCATTCCGGGTTGGGATGGGCCACGACCTTGAGGCCACACACCGTGCCCAACCCGTGCAGCAGGCTGTTGTGCAGCCGGTCCTTGCCGACCATGTAGGCCTGTTCGGTGCTGAAATCGCGTTCGGTCAGCAGTTTGCCGTTGAAGTAGGTGTTGCGGCGGAAGGTCTGGACGCCGCAGGGAATACAGGTTGGGCTCTGATTACTCATACGTCACTCCTTGATGTGCTCGTGTGCGATGCGCACAATTAATCCCTAATTATCTTCGCGATCTTCGCGGCTTCGCGTGCGCATTGTTACAGCCGTCTATCCCAGGCTCAAATGCCGGTGCCCAACACGCAGTCCGGTGGGCGGCGGCGCGGCCAGCGCACTGCTGCCAGCCAGCCGCATCTCACCCACCGCGGCCGATGGGTACGGCCCGATCAGTGCATCGATACCGACCGTCGACTGGCAGCCGATGCGCACGCCGGGCTGCACGATCCGCAGCACGAAGTCGGTGTGCGCCGGTTTCAATTCTGTGATCAGACGGCTAAACGTTACCTGCGCGGCGTTATCCGGCACGACCGGTGCCGGCACGACGACCGTAAAATGATGCGCCATGGTTGACGACCCCGGCAGCAGCGGCAGCCCGGCCAGGTACGGCTGGCCGTCGACCAGGTCGGACGTGCCGGGTTCCCGGTTCTGCACGTAGTTGCGCAAGCGAAAATGCTCGACGATCACCGGGTGCGGGAACGTTAGATTCGCGTGCAGACGCAAAACGGCCTGTAAACCGGCGACCGTGCCGCGCTTTTTGTGCAACACGATCGCCCGGCGCACGAATTCGCGCCGCGTTGCGTCCGGCCACTCGGCCAAAAAACGGATGTCGAGCCAGCTCCCCAGCCAGGCCAGGAACTCACCGGCCGGCACGCCGTCGGGATCGAGATAGCCAGTGAACCGTTCGATCTGGCTCTCGATCTCGTCGTAGATCGTGTCGGTGTAACTCAAAAACCGATCGAGGAAATCGGCACTGACCGCGTCTTCGCGAAAGACCGGTGGCAGATAGGCCAGGGACGACTGCCGCGGCGCGTACAGCGTCATGGCGCGCACCAGGGGCGTGGCGTCGCCGGTGCTGGTCAGATCGAGGCGCACCCACAGACAGCGACCCGGCGGACTCTGGATCAGCACTTCGGGCCAGTCGTGTTCGGTGATGCGCAGTGGGCGCGACCAGCGGCTGTCGGAAAGCTCAAGAATGCGCGCCGGCTCCAGGGCGCTGGAGGCTGTGAAGGTGCGCACCGTCAGGCTGGTGCCGGTGGGGACGCTGGCATCGAGCACCAGGCGGTGCCAGGCGCAGTTGACGATTTCACTGTCCAGGGCCACCGTGATGTAACGACCGGTGCGTGGGTAGCGTACTGTGGCCGGCCGGGCCAGCAGCAGGAGGCCGGTGCCGGCCAGCCGCCCGCGGCGGTCCACCGTTAACCCGGTAAGGGGCAGCGCTGGACAGTTGGGGCGCGCATCTTGCGGCAGCCAGAGATCCGGCCCGTCCACGCGCAGCGGCGGTGGGAAGGTACGGGCATGCCGCGGTGGGTCCAGTGCCGGCAGCGGTGCGCCGTTGGCCTCCAACACGGTACGCTGACTCTCTACGGCAGCCGGTTCACCGTCCTCGTCCAGCTCGACGATGGCGCGCAGCACGGTGTCGAGGACCAGCACCCGGTCGGCACTGTCCACCGCGAGGTGGCGCGGGCCGGCCAGCACACCCTGACCGCCGGCGTAGGCCACATCGGGCCGCCACAGCCGATCGAAACGCCACACCCGTCCGCCCGCCGCGTTGGCCACATACAGCCGGCCGTGCGCATCGTACGCCAGGTCCCACGGCTCGCCGTTCGGCAGCTCGATGATGTGGCGCACCGCCAGGCCGGGCCAGGTGTAGACGATGACGCGCGCATGGCCGGTGTCGGCTACGACCAGGTCACCGTCGCGGCTGATGGCGACGCCGCGCGGGCCACGCAGGGTGTAACCGTCCGGCGGATCCTCGTCGCGCGCGGGCCACAGCGGTGTGAAAGCGGCTTGGGCCACAGTGTAGGTCAGGATGACGTGCGCCGTGGGGTCGGCCAGGAAGAGACGCCCGTCCGGTCCGACGGCCAGACCGGTGGGCCGGGTCAGCCCGCCGAAGGTGCCGCCCGGTTCGCTGGGCTGGATGGCGGTGGCGTTGGCATCACCCAATCGCAAAGCGCCGGCCGCCGCGTCGAAAAAGACCTGCTGGCTCAGCGCGGCGGCTTGCCATTGGACAGGCCCGGCATAACGGATGAACGCGCCGGCGACCGGCCTAACCGTTGGGGTCATAGGTCACCTTCAAATCGATGGCGGTGCGCGGCAGCGAGACCAGCATGCCGTCCGGCACGTCCAGTACGTCATTCGGGCACTCCGTCGGGATACCCACGGGTGTGATCGACAGACACAGCACCTGCCGCACACCAGCGATGCCCAGCACCTGGCGATAGATCGTGCTGAAATGAATGTCCTGACCGAACGGCCAGCCGCGCCCATCCTCGCCGCCGCGCAGCGGGTGGAAATATCCCAGCAGACGCGCCGTCACCGCCTCGTGCACCGCCTTCAAGTCGTACTGGCGATCGACGGTGATCTCCAGATGCAGCTTGTCGATGGCCCGGTATGACGGCCCGATGACGTACAGCTCGGTCGTGATCAGGCGCTTACGGTTGAGGTGCGCACACACCAGGCGCAGCTGGTCCTCGCTGGGCTGCGGCGTGTCCTCTTTGTTCTCGGGCAGAATGACCACGGTGACCGCGCCGGCGACGTTGCTTTCCAGCTTGGGCGGCTGTTGGCTGGTGTCCACGCGTGTCAGCGGCAGGGCGTATGCCCGTTGGATGCGCACGTCGGGTGTACGACGCGCCAGTTCGGCGAAATCGTCGGCCGTCACCGCACGGTCGCCGGTGCGCAGGTCGTGCGGGGCGCGCAGCATGACCTCGCTGAGCGGCTCGGCATCGGCCCCGCCGGCCGCAGCGCGCAGGTTGCTGACGCTGTCGACGTTGGGCAGGGCACTTTTGAGGGCGCTGATCGTACCGGCGCCGACGTTGCCCAGGCGACCGCCGCCCGCCCGGTAGCGCGTGGCACGGATTTCGGCACCGGCACCGGGGATGCGCCCGTGCACGCCATCGCCGAAGGTCACCGTGCCAGCCTGGCTGTCGATAAGGTAGACGGCATCACCGGGGCCGACACCGTAAAAATCGCCGACCGCCCGCCAGGTCTCGGTGGCCTGCGCGGCTTCGGTGACGACGATGGCCAGGTCAGGCTGCTGCGTCGATGGGTCGATCAGGACTGGCTGGCGGCTCAAAGCGAATACCTGATTCGGCCGGCCGTTGCTGCCGCCCAGGATCTCCTCGATACGCGTCACGGCGGCGGTCGCGGCCACGGTGTTGAGCCGGAATTCGCTCACCTCAGGTGCATCTTCGGGCAGCTTCAACAGCCGTGCCCGGAACCAGGTCAGGCCCAGGGTCACGGGCGGCTCACTGTAACCAACGTCGGTCCAGACCGTGGCGTCGACCTTCGTAAAGTCGATGCTGCCCGCGTTGGCTAGCAGCAGGTCGGCGATGTCCTGCGGATCGGCGCTGGGATCGGCCAGCAGGGCGCACAGGTCGGCGAGCGGCTGGCCGCTCAGGCCGAGGTCTTCCCAGACCGACTTCTCGAGCTGTGCCGGGTCCAGGGTGAAGTCACCCGTGCTAATGATGTCAGCGGCGAGCTCCGGCACCGTGGTGGGTGGTTTGAAGAGGCCAAGCTGGCTCCAGAAGTCGCGGCTGAGCTGGGCGAAGGTCACAACCGGCAGGCCACCCGGCACGTCCAGGTAGATGTGCCCACTGCGCGCCAGGCTGGCGGTTTCGTCCAGCGTGCCCAGGGCCTGCCAGGCGCCGTTTTGCTCGAACTGGGTGGCGTGCTGGGTGCCGCGGTAACATTCCCAGACGATATCCTGGCTGGCGGCGGTGGCCTGCCAGGGGAAGAGGCATTCCAGGGCTTTCGGGCCGCTGATGGTCTGTCCCGCGGCATCGATCTCAAAAACCTGGGGCACGAAGGCGGTCAGGTCGAGCTCGCCAGCCGGGAAGCGGTCGAGGCTGTAGTCCTTGTTTTTCTGGCGGTAGGGGCGCAGCAGCAGACCGAGCAGGCAGGTGTTGCCCACGGCAGGAGTTTTCCCAAATGGATAGAACGGCAGCGGCACCTTCACTTCGACCCTGGCTGCGTCGAATTCGGTGACCACGTCGCGCGGCAGGCTGCCTTCGCCGGGCACGATCACCACGGGCAGCACGGCGTTGAGCGCGGTGAGCGTACGGTCGGTCTCGAAGATCAGCTCCTGCGTCAGCTCGGGATCATCGACCTTGACCTGGGTGTTTTTGGGGATCAGCACGACCAGCGGATCGATCGAGGGATCGTTTAGTTTTTTGAGCTTGAACGTGAGCTGGGCGCGTGCGGCCCTGGCCGGCTGCGGCTGGACGTTGAGCAGCTCCAGGAACTTGATGTAGTTCAAGTCGGGCAGCTGGTTGAGGCGGTAGAGGATCGTTTCCGTCAGCCAGGCGTGCAGCTGCAGCAGGGTGACCCCAGGGTCGGACTCGTTGAAGTTGGTCCATTCCGGCGTGAAGCGGGGGATGCGCGCACGGGCCTCTTCTACGAGCTGATCGAAGGTGCGGTCGTCGAGCACAGGTTTGGGTAGTGCCATGGTGTGTCTCCACATCTACCGTTCGTTGATGAAAAACGGATAGACCAGGTTATGAAATGCGTTGTTCGCCCGGATCCGGTAATCGACGTGAATCAGCAGCGTATTGGGCGTTTCGGGCGGGTTTTCCGTGCGCACGTCGAGCACGTCGATACGCGGCTCCCAGCGCAGGAGGGCTTTCTGCACCTCCTGGTTGATGGTGGCAATCGTATTGACGTTGTTGGGCGCAAAGACGTAGTCGTGAATGCCGCACCCAAACTCTGGTGCCATTACCCGGCTGTTGGGCGGCGTGCTGAGAATGATCCAGATCGCCTCGGCCACGCTCTGTTCGCCGGTGACGTACGACAGCCCACCGCGCCCGTTGACCCGAACGGGGAATTTCCAGCCCTTGCCCAAAAAGTCGATCATCTCAATCACCTACCAAAATCGTGGGCAGCGCCCCCAGGACGAAGCCGTTGGCGTTGTCGTTGTTCTGTTTCGTGCTGTCCATGAAACGCGCAATGCCCTTTTTGTCCGGTCCATAGACCACCGACCCGCTGGCCTGCACCACCTGGCACTTGCCCTTGATGGTGCCGCTCTGCACGCCGCCCACCGAACCGGCCTCGTCACCGGTGCTGACCGCCACTTCCGAATCCAGCAGCAGTACGTGCAGGCTGGCCGGCCCGACCAGCAGCTCCTTGTTGCTGGCATCGCTGACCCCGGTAGCCTGGTCGAGCTGGGCGATGTTCGGATAGGGAATCGGCACCGGTCCACCCGGCGTCGGCGTCTGGCAGACGTCCGGGAAGGCGAAGGCGATGCCCTGCGTAGGTGCGATCGGTTTGCCCATGGTATGGCTCCTCTAGTCCGCCGTCACCACCAGGCGGCGGTAGGCCTCCAGCCCTTCCGGCCGCTCGTCCAGCGGCCAGGCACCGCGCCAGATGACGTAGCAGCGGTTGGCCGCCGGCTCGACGACCAGGGTGTCCGCCAGCATCGGCACCGTTTGCCTGCGCCAGGCACAGTCGTCATCGGGGCCGCGCCCCGGGTAGTAGTCGTAACGCGCACGCACCGTTTCGCGACCCAAGGTAAAGTTGTAGCGTGTGCCGTTGCGCTCGATGCGTACCGGTGCGGCCGCCGCCAGGTAGGGCAGCGTGGTGGGCTGACGGGCGCTGCGCGGGTAGCCGTTGTAGTAGCGGTTGTCGAAGCCGGCCGGCAGCGGTTCAGGCAGCGGGTAGGTGGGATTGCCCGCTGGCAGGTCCCATTCCTGCTTGCGCGGTGACTCGTCACGCAGCTGCCAGCCAAACAGGTCGGGGCGCTGGCTGACGGCCAGGTCGCGCTGCAGCCAGTCCTGGCCGGCGATCTGCAAACGGGCCTGGCCGGCGCTGCCAGAGAACCCAATCACCGCCGCATCTCCCTCCGGCTTGAAGGCGGCCAGGTCGTGCTCGTAGTGCAGACCGTGCACCGCCACGTCGTCGTACAAGACGGTACGGTTGGCGTCGGTCGCCATGCGCAGCACCACCGCCAGCTGGCTGCCGGGGGTTGCGGCGGGCCAGGATCCCGTGGCACTGAAAGTCTGCCAGGCAGTCGTCAGGTTCAAGTTCAGCAGGCAGATGGCCGTGCCGCCGACGAGCAGCGTCACGTTGGTGGCCGTGGTTGCGGCATCGGCACGCGCCCGCAGGCTGAACCCGAAGCGGCGCCCGGCGATCGGCAGCGGGAACGTCACGGTCTGCTGCACTGTGCCCGAAGCCGCGCCACGCACTTGCAGCACCGGGTTGCCGGCATCGTCGGGATCGGCGGCCTGGGCGATGGTCACCCCGCCGCCGGCCTGCCAGCCGCTGGCACCCTGGGCAAAGTCACCGTTGGCCACCAGGTTACCAGGCTGGTCCTGGATGAACACCGGCAGCGCGGTCGTGGGCACCAGGTGACCGTCGGCCGGGTCGCTGGCCGATGGCACCACGGTGTAGGTGCGCTTCAGCACGGCCGTGCCGGTACGTTGGATCTGTCCCAGGTGTTTGCGGTAACCAACCAGGAATAGTCCCTGGAAGCCGGTGGCGGTTGGAAAGATCGTCTGCATCGAACCTCTTCTCAGAGATGCCAACTCTTAAAGAGTTGGCATCTCTGATTAGTTCACGGATTCAAATGAATCGGATTGCCCTTGGCCGTCAGCTGAGCGGCGGCCTCGATCGTAATGTTGTTGCCTTTGATCATGATGTCCCCGGCCGACTCGATGGTGATACCGTCGGACGTCATCTTGACAACGTTGCCGTTGGCGTCTTCGAGGGTGATCTGTTTTTCGCCATCGTCGAAGATCAATTTATGCCCGGAGACGGTCTGGATCATGCGCACCTGCGGGTCGTCCGCCGGCGGCGCATTGTCACCGTTCCACAGGTAACCCAGGATGTAGGGCCGGCGCACGTCGTCCATCTCGAAGGCCACCAGCGCCTCGTCGCCGACTTCGGGCTGGAAGAAGGTACCCAGGGCCGGCCCGGCCAGGGTACGCGCCACGCGTGCCCAATTGCTGGTGTTCTGGTCAGACAGCCAGGGGAACTCGACGCGGATGCGGCCCAGGCCCTCCGGGTCCTGCAGGTCGGTTACGAGACCGATGACGACCCCCTTCATGCGTTCGGTCATGTCGCAGGTCCTTCCAGGCGGGCGTTGAACTCGGTGGTGTAACCGGCACCGCTGATTTTGTGTGTGCTTTCGGTCACCAGGTAGCGCCCGTTGTAGCGTGCACCCAGACCATTGATCACCACAACCCGGCCGGCCCGCAGGTCGGGCAGCCCCACGGTGGAGCCGCGACCGGTAATAAGGTCCTTGAGCTTGTCGGCCAGGATACCGCGTGCTTTCTCGTTGGCCTCGGCTTCGGTTTCGATCGGATCGTCGACCACCACTTCGTGCGTTTCGGCCAGGGCCTGGTCGATGCTCGACAGCAGCTGGGGGTCGGGCAGGCTGGGATTCAGGTCCTGCAGAGTCGCTTCGCCGGTGATTGCGCGGTCGGCGCCCTGTGCCAGCGGGTTCCAGCCACGCACGACAACTTTCGACACCTGGCCCTTGGTTTTGAGCGTGGGTGAAAACTGGATCAGCGACTTGCCCCAGGTGATCTCGTAGGTGGTCTGGCTGGTGGGGGTGCGGCCAAAAAAGAGCAGCGGGTCGCCGTCGTCCTCGGGGAGCTTGACGTACAGGTCATAACCAAGGCGGCGGGCCTGCCCCAACAGAAAAATGATCGGGTATTCGTTGTTGACCATGACGTAGGGTTGGGCGCTTTCTTCGGCCTTCTGCCCGGCCGGGATCTCGATGGCGATATTCAGGTCGGCGGCGATGCTTTCGGCGATTTCGCTCGGTTTTTTGTTCTCGAAGGGCAGCACCTGCTGTTTGCGCTGCAAGGTGTAGAGCAGGCTCAAGGCACGCACGCGCAGGGTGGGGGTGCCGCTGTTGGGGAAATTCGGCGTCAGCGATACCACCTGGCCAGTCATCATCAGGCGCGGCTCGTCGGCACCGTAGTAGCCCATACGCAACTCCACCTGGGCGCCGGGGTCGAAGTTGGGCACGGGGCTGTTGTCGGGCAGCTTGCGCAGCTGGCCATTTTCGTCGTACGGGCTGCTGTACTTGGGCACGCGCAGCACGGGGTCCCAATCGTGCAGGGTAAATTCAAAGGAATCGAGCCGTTCCAGGCTGTCGGTATAACTCACGTCCAGCACGTCACGGATCACGGCGCGGCTCAAGTTCTGGCCGCGCAGCTTGATCTCGAAGCGTGGGGCGTAAAAATTCTGGTTCGTGTAGATCGGTGTCGTTGGCATGATCGGTCCGTTACGTCGTCGGTGGCAGCTCCAGCACCGTGCCGGGTGCCAGCCGGCGCGGGTTGACGATGTGGTTATGGCTGGCGATCACGCGCCAGCGGCGGCTGTCCTGGTAGGCCGCATAGGCAATCTGCGGCAGGGATTCGCCATCACGCACGACGTGCACGCGCGTGTGGTCGGCCGACTGCAGGTTCAGCGCTTGCAGCTGTTCTTCGAGCGTTTTGTACTCGCGCAGCGAAATCGTCACCGTGGCGCGCAGCGGGATGCCGTCGGCGTTGAACAGCGAGAACTCGCGGTTGACGCTGTCGACCACGCAGTCGAGCGCCGGGATAGGGCGGTCGCTCTCGTTGGTGGTCATACCCGGAAAGTGCTCGCCCCAGGTGATGCGCACGATGGGCGGTGCGTGCAGCTCGCCGTCGATTTTGACCAGCCGGTAGAACGGATCGACTTTTGTCGTCACCGGGGTCGCACCCGCGCCCATGCCGTCGTCGGTCGTGTCGAAGAAGAGCTCGAGGGTTAGCTTCTCCGTATCGCCGCGCACGAACTGCAGGAGCGGGCTGTCCAGGCCCGGAATGGCGACCTCGGCAAACTGCGCACCTTTGTTGAGCGCGTACTGCGTCGGATTGAACTGCACCTCGAACGGCTCGCCGGTGGGGCGTTTGTCGAGACCGAGGCGCTGAAAGGTCATCTTGGCCATGGCAGTCCTCAGTCCAGCTCGGCCGCGCGCCGCTCGATTTTGGTGTCGGCCTCACGCGCCTTACGCTCGCGCTCCTGCGCCTGGAGGTGGATCGTGACCGCCTCCACGATCTGGCGCAGCACCTCCGGCGTGAGCATCGCCCGGGCATCGGTGACGCGTACGTTGCTGGTTAGTTCTTGTATTTGTACGTCCATTGGGATTGCCTCACTGGCTTGACGTCCCCGGCACGGTCCGCCCACACCCTCGCCGGCCAAACACCGTCTGGACCGTGCCGGGGACGTTACGTTCAAAAAATCTTGCTCTTCAACTGATCCAAAAACAGCCCCGGCGACGCGGCCAGGGTCAGCCGTTCGTGGGCGATTTCGAGCGTTTCGATGGCCACAGCACTGGCTTGGGCATTGAGCGACGGCCCCGTCCACTTGATGGGCAGACCGCGCGAGAACGTCCACACCTTGATCGGCACCTTGAGGTCGTTTTGCAGAATAATGATACCATCGCGCCGTTTGCCTTTGCCGTCCAGGTACTCCTGGTGCCACAGCCACAGGTCCTCACCAAAGCCCACGCCGCGCTTCAGGATGATGTTCGTAAAGCTGAAACGGGTGGGAAACTGATGCACACGGTCGTTGACGCCGCCTTCCAGGTACTGCCGCGTCTCCATCGTCGATTCCAGACCGCTGCATTCGCTGAAGCCCCCCATCACCAGGCCGGCCGCGCCGGCCAGGGCACCGAACGTGCTGCTGGTGTCCAGCAACGTGATCAGGAAGTTGAACGCGGGCAGCGGGTCGAACCGTGGGATGTCCATGGTCTACTCCGTGATCTGCACGGCATCGACCGTGCGTCCCAGGCGAAAGGTAATGAACTCGAACGGCACGGTAGGGGCCACGCCGATCTCGGCCACCACCTGACCCGTGTCGACAATGCCGGGTGGGTTGTTGTCGTTGTCGCACTTGACCTGGAAGGCCGCGGCCGGCGTGCTGCCCGCCAGGGCGCCGCGCTGCCACAAGCCGAGCAAAAAACTGCTCAGGCTGTAGGTCAGGGCGTGGCGCAGGATCTCGTTGTTCGGCTCGAAGACGGCCCATTGGTTGGCATCTTCGATGGCCTCTTCGATCATGAGCAGCAGGCGGCGCACGTTCAGGAAGCGCCATTCCGGGTCGCTGCTGAGCGTGCGTGCGCCAAACACCCGGATACCCCGCCCCGGCAGCACGCGCAGGCAGTTGATGCCCAGCGGATTGAGAATGCCTTGCTGAACGTCATCGACAACCGCGGTGAGGCCCTTGACGCCATCGACCACGAAGTTGGCCGGTGCGCGGTGCACACCCTGCAGCAAGTCGGTGCGGGCAATCAGGCCGGCAACGTGCCCACTCGGCGGCACCGCGCGCAGCCCTCCGCCGTTGTTCTGCACGTACAGCCACGGGTAGTACAGCGCGGCATACGCGGAATCGAAGCGCCGGCGCCAGGTCTGGATCTTTTCCAGGCTGACCATAGCTGGGGGCGGGTCGAGCAGCGCCACCCGGTACAGCCCGGCTTGACCTTGCCGGGTCATCGCCGCCTGGATGTCGAAGATCTCGTCCAGGCTGAAGGCCGGCGGCTGCGAAACCGGTGAGAGCTGGAACTGGATCGGCTGGGCGGCCGGGTTGAGCCGTGCCTCGACCGTGGTTTCCAGCGGGTGATAACCGTCCTTGTGCAGCCGCAGCGTGACCAGGCCGACGGGCAGGTTTTGTAGTGCGAAACTGCCGTCACCCGCCGTTACCACCGGGGTCGCCGCGGTGTTAACCGCCGCGACGGTGACGCCGGCAACCGGTAATGTGCCCGCTTCCGTAAGCTCGATCGCCTGGCCGAACAGCCGTCCCTGGGGTGGGTGCATGTCGGTACACTGCGGCGGCAGAGTGCGCCCCGGTGCTGGCAAGGGTGAGGTGGCCACGAGCACCACGTCCGGTGCGGCCAGCAGACTCACTTCATCGACGCGCGCCAGGGCATCCAGGCCCGCCAGGAAATCGGCCGGTCGCACCCCGGCCAATCCATCACGGCCACCTGTCAGCGGCTGCCGTTCCACGGCGGCCGGCCAGCGGGCCGGGTCGAGCAGCGCAGCGGGGCTGACCGCCCCCGCCGCATCGAGATAGTGGCTGGCAGACTGCAGGATGCTCACCACGTAGCGGCTGTGTGCTGCGGAGAGGCTGAGGTCACGCTGCTGCTCGACCACCTGGCCATCCAGGAGTACGAGCAGGGTGAACTCGACACTTTCCAGGTGAATCGGTGCGGTGAAGTCGAGGCCCAGCCCCGTCAAAGGCTCGTTCCAGGCCAGCGCCAGCTGGTAGGGATCGATGCCCTCGACACGCCGCAGCGCCGGTGCCACGAAGCCGGCCTGGCTGAGACGCACGATGCTGCCCGTCTCGAAGCCGCTCAGGCTGTCGACCAGGCTTGCGCTGCCATCGACGGGCTGCGTCACGCCAGCGCGGGTCGTGGTGCTGCCCAGGCCGGCCGGGTAGAGCGACACCGCCAACCGGTTGCCCCACGCACCTGGTGAGTCGTAACCCAGCGGGCGGCCATCAACCACCTGCGGCTCCTGGGTAACCGGGTCCAGCAGGGTGCCGTGGCTGGCCCACAGCAGCAGCGCGATCTGCTGGCTCGGCGTTGTGTCGACCAGACTCGTGGCCGCTGCGCGCGCGCCGTTGGCACCGGACTGACTGGCGACGCGCGTGACGTAACAGGCGGCGCCGCCGTTGGCAAAAAAGCCACGCACCGCTTCTGCCAGGTAGCCGGCGGCCAGCGGATCACCAAACGTGCCGCCGAACTGGCGCCAGCTGCTGATCTTCACCGGTGCCAGGAGTGGGCCGCGTTCGGTGTAACCGACGAAGCCTGCGATGTCGGTGCGCAGTGGCCCAATGGCCGGCCGTGCCCGGTCAACCTGTTCGAAATAGACGCCCGGCGTCAGCGCCATGGTTCTCCCCTCATCACGCCACCAACTCCAAACCCTCGTGACAAATCTCCAACGACTCGATTGCCGTCTCGTTGGTCGTGGCGTTGAGCCCCGGTCCTTCCCACTTGCAGATCCAACCCTCGACGAAGTTCCAGCGCAACACCTCGTTGCGCGCCTCGTCCAGCAGCACAATCGAGCCCGACCGCCGCTGGGTCACCCCGTCGATCGTGCTCTTGCGCCAGAGCCAGATGTCCTTGTCCTGGGTGAAGCCGCGTTTCAGGGTGATGTTTGCGTACTTGCGCAGACCTGGGAGCTTGCGCACCGTCGCCGAATCCGAACCGACCCGGTACTCGACGACGTCCTGCTCGGTGCTCAGGCCGCCCACTTCGGTGAAGCCGGCGCGGGCCACGTCATCAATTTCGACGAGAAAATTGTATTGTGCGTAGGGATCGTGTCGATCGCCTGTGGCCATGGTATGGTTCTCCTAGTCTACGCGGTCGCTTCGCGTGTCTTTTGGCTGATGCGGAAGATGACAAATTCGGCCGGCTTGACGGGTGCAATGCCCACCAGGATGATCAGGCGGCCGTTGTCGATGTCGTTTTGCGTCATGGTGCTGCGGTCCACCTTGACGAAGAAGGCCTCCTCGGGCTTGACCCCTTCCAGGGCACCGCTCTTCCACACGGCGGTCAGAAAGTTGGACAGGCTGCGGTTGATCGTGGCCCACAGCGGCTCGGCGTTGGGCTCGAAGACGGCAAACTGGGTGCCGCGCTCGATGGACTTCTCGACGAAGAGGAAGAGCCGGCGCACGTTGACGTATTTCCACTCCGGATCACTGCTCAGCGTACGTGCTCCCCAGACGCGCAGGCCGCGGTTGAGGTCACGGAAATCGCGCAGACAGTTGACGTGCCGCGGGTTGAGGATATCCTGCTCACCCTTGGTCAGGCGCACCTGCAGGTCACGCACGCCGAGCACCACTTCGTTGGCTGGCGCTTTGTGCACCCCACGCTGCACGTCGCTGCGGGCGAAGATACCAGTCACGTGGCCGCTCGGTGGAATGTAACGCACGTCACCGTTGCGCCCGAAGGCATCACCGATGACCAGCCAGGGGTAGTACAGCGCGGCATAGGTTGTGTCGTACAGCTGGCGCTGGTCCTGCACGTCCTTGAGCCGTGCGTTGGGCCGTGCGTCGAGGATCGCAAAACGATAGCGCATCGCCGTGCAGTGGTTGACGACGGCGTTCTGGATGTCCTGGTCGGTCTGGCCTGGCACGGCGACGAGGCTGATGTCGTCGATGTTCTCCAGGGCGTAGATGCCGGTGCGGTCTTCCGGATCGACCGCCGGCGTGCCGATGTAGGCGCTGGCATCGATCGTGGCCAGGTCGTCGCTGCCATTGATCAGGCGACGGGAGACGCGCGTCTCGGGCAGGCTGAGGCGCAGGGCTGCCGCCCCGGCGATGTCGGTCCCGTTGTCGTTGCGCGTCAGGTCAGAGACACGGATCAGCTCCGATTCGCCGGCCCGCGCGGGCGTGCCAGCCGCGCGGTCGAACGCGCCGACGATCTTGGGCGCATAGCGGTTGTGTTCGGGATCGATGCCCAGGCCGAGGAAGGCTTCACTTTCGGTGACCTTGCCCTCGGCGTTGAGATGCTCGATGATCAGGTCGTACTCAACCGAGCTGGCGGTGTCGTTGACCAGCAGGGCCGCCGCGGCGCCGCCAGCCAGATCGACCTCGTTGGTCGCCGGGTTGGCGCCCGTTACGCGCTGGCGCAGGATGGCGGTGCTGCCGCGGGTCACGTCCAGTACGCTGCCGGCGGCCAGGCCAAACACAGCTCCCAGCTTGATCGGCGAATCGTTCTGCGCCGCCGCCTGGGTGACCGTCGTATTCAGCGTGCTGGCCGAGCGCACGTTGATCCGCAGGTTGTTGCCCCACTGGCCCTGGTGCCGGGCGTGAATACGCACCAGCGGCACCTGCTTGATAACCGCCGTGCCGGCGGTGTGAATCTGCTGCGCCGGCGTGGTGACGATGGAGAGCGACGAAACGATGTTGCGTAGGACGTGATACTCGGCCGTAGCACCCGCACCGACACGAATGACGTCGTTGTCGCTGAAACCGGCCGTCGCGGCGAGCGCCAGCACGAAGTCAGCCACTTGTCCTGCGGTGGAAAGCGTGGTCGAAGCCCCACCCGCCGCCGCGGTGACCCGCAGGACCTCGGTAGTCGCCTGCGGGTGGGCGAACAACAAACCGGGTTCCACCACGTTCGTCGTGCCGGTGGTGGCGATCGTCACGAATTCGGTACGGCTAGTATCCACCGTGTCGCGCAGGCGCAGGATGTCACCGGCGACCATCGCGGCCGCAGCGGCCGCGTTGAGGGCCAGACCACCGCCAGCGGTCATGGCACCGGTGACGTTGGCCGTGAAGTCGTCGGCCGGCAGCCCGCTGAGGGTGATGACCTGCTGGACGACGGCCGCGGCGGCGGCCTGGGCGCTGCGCAGCTGGCTAAACAGGCGCACGCCGGTGGTGACCGGTGCGCTCTGCGCCTGCACGTATTCCGAGCGGGTGCCGTCGAGCAGCAGCAGGATGTCACCGCTGGCGATGTTGGTGCCGCTGTTGAGCAGCAGGGTATCTGCGCCGGCCGCCACACGCGCCGTGAGACTGGTGGTGGCGCCGTTGGTCCGTGGCTCGCCGTACAGATCGACACTGGCAAACGTGGCGTTGTCGCCGACGATGCGGGTCACGTACAGGCGCTGACCGCCGTTGACAAAAAAGCCTTCGGCGGCATAGGGCAGGGCATCGCGCTGGTTGGTGAAGATACGGTGATCCAGGTAGCCGCCAAATCGACGCGTGAAGTCGGCAAAACTGGTCACCAGCGTGGGGTCGTTGACCGGCCCACGCTGCGTCACCCCCACCATGCCGGCGGTGCTCGTACTCACGCCTTCGATGGGTTTGTTCCCCGAAGGCACCTCTTCCACGTAGACTCCGGGTGCAAGGTATTCTGGCATGTGTGTTCTCCTTTATCTGCTGGCCAGTAGGACCCAGGCGCGCCACTGCCGGGGAACAAGGACATTATGGATTGAGGGCAAAAGTCTGTTGATAGACCGGTTGGCGATAGTCCAACGTGACAGGTATTTCCAACACCACGAAACCGACCTTTGTGATGCGGACCGTCACCTGGCGTGCCACGGGCAGATCGGGCAGATTGAAAAAGCCGTTGGCACTGCTGAAAACCGGACCGCGCGGTGCCGGCGCCGTGATGCGCACCTCAGCCCCGTCCACCGCCTGGTTGGGATTGTCGGCATCCACCACACGGCCGCTCAGGCTCATCGGCCGCGGCAGCAGGTCGAAACTGTGCTCGAACAACGGCGCAGCAAGCAGCGGTAGCATGACCGTCTGCCCGGCGATGGTGCGCGGCTGCGGCTGCGGCGTCACGTCTGCCGCGCTCAGGCTGAAATCTTCACTGGCGGCCTGGTAACCCGCGGCCTCGACCACCAGGCGCAGGTCCAGCGTTTGTACCCCGGTCAGCGGTGGAAAGGCGCGCGTGGGGTCACCGGCAAAAACGAAACTGCCGTCGCCCTGCAGGCGCGGCTGCAGCGGATAGCGGGGCAGCGGCTGCCCGGCCGCTGCCTGGTAATACAGCGTTACCGTCGGTGGCTGTAAGGTTGGCATCTCGGTCAAGCCATCGCGTACGCGACCGACGATCAGCGCCTGTTGGACGAAAAAACGATCGATCTTGATAGTTGGCATCATGACTAACCAGGCATCAAACCGACCCCGGTATGCGCTTCGATCACCCGTTTGGCTTCGCGCACGCCCTGGTCGGAATCGATGGTCACCGTGCGGACCAGATAACTCAGGCTCAGCCGGTAATCGGCATCCAGGGATTGCCAGACGTTGGCCAGCTCCTCCATGCGCAGCGGCTCCACGGTGATACGCAGCTGGGGGCTGTTGCCACCGTGGCTGTTGTCGAGTGGCACACCCTCCAGGCTGGCGATGAACGGTGTGTCGTGAAAATGCTGCAAGATGCGACCCAGCATCAACTGGTTGTGTTCCTCTTCCTCGTCGAGGGGGGTGACCAGGTAACGCAGCTGCACGGCCAGGGGGGGAAAACGCAGGCCATCGCGCCCCACGGCCAGCTCACGCTGGTTGCGCAGGTGAGCGTCTGGCTCCATGTGATACAGATACAACGACAGGCGCGGTGCACCCTGCAGGTCATCCGCGGGCGGCGACAGGGTGATATCGGTCTCCGGGTTGTTGAGACCCAGGTCGGCATCGGGCGCGCTGCTGAGAGCGGCGTGGATGCGCCGCCGCAGCTCGCGTGAGATGTCCTGCAGAATCGTGAATTGGCTCATCAGGCAGTCACCCCTCCGGCTGGACCTGGCTGAGATGCCAGGCGATGAACTGCACCAGTTCATCGAAGCTCTTCAAGTAGCAGCGATCGCCACTGCGCACGTGTTCGGCGACACCGCGCCATTCGGGCGGGGCCGCTTCGATCTCTCGCCGCTCGCGCCAGAAGCGCACGATGAATGCCTGGGTGCTCTCTTCGAATGATGTCATGGGCTCACCACCGGTCGGGCATCGATCCGAAAACCAAACAAGAAGCCCTAACTGCCAGATGGCACAGGTGGTCTCGGAAACAAAAAAAGCCGTCACCTCATCGATGACGGCATCCTACATCCACAGACTCACCGGCGCATCACCGCGCGATCACGGATCACTCACGTTTGGCGAATCGTTGTTAAGAACTGCATTCACGAGGTGCATGGCGTTCTGCAGATGGTACTGTGAAGCCTCGAAGGCCTGCAAGGCCCGGCTGAGTTGTTGCACGGCTTGTGTCAGTGTTATCTGCGTCGATGGTGGTGTACTGCGGCGCCGCCAGTGTGCATGCCGTTCCTGTCCCGCCGGTGGCGGGTCGGAAATGGGCGTGGGGGAAACCATTTGCCGGTACAGCCGCTCGGTCTCTTCCATGGGCGGCAGGTCCAGCTCGGTCTGCAGCACGCTGCAGCAGGTGTGGTATTGGCGAATCGCCAGGGAACGCTGGCCACTGCGCAGGTAGAGGCGCATCAGGTGCCGGTGCACCTCTTCACGCAGCGGATCGCTGGCCAGGATCCTCTGACCCATGGCCAGCGATGCGCCGAAATCGGCGACCCGATCGTAATAGTCCATCAGGTGAGCCAGGCAGTCGAGATGCAGACTGCGCAGTCGTTCGCGTTCACGCAGGGCCCAGTCATCGTAGAAGCCCTGCAGAAGGTCACCATCGTAGAGCGGCAGGATCGTTTCCAGATCCGCCGCATCCGCGGCGGTCATGTGGTGAAGTGGCACGGCCAGCACACGCTGTGCGCCGGTTTCGAACGTGATCAGGTCGACCCAGTGGTCACTCTGCCAGTTGAAACCGATCTCACCAGAGGGCAGGGTAACCAGGTACGTGCCGCGCGGTGTGCCGTCGGGTTCCAGGGCGCGGCGTAAACGCCAGAGTGCCGTGTTGAGTGCATTACGTGCCTGTTCCTGGGGTTGATCCCCCCAGCGCAGGCAGGCCAGCACGTCGCGCGACTGGCAATGCTCACGATGCAGCAGCAGAAACGCAAGCAGAGCGCTGGCTGTGGGGGGCATCTTCACTTCTGCGGCATCGGTCGCGTGGGCCACACGGATGCGACCGAAGAGGCATATATGGAGACCGTCCATCAGCATGCTCCTTGGCGGGCTGCCGCGGGCGCCTGATCGCCGCACAGCACCCCTTCTATGAAAATATTGGCTGCCATTGGCCGCAGGCTACACCGCACAGCGGTTTGCCAGGACGTGGGCAGCTGCATCATGATTGACCCGGCACAGGACGGTTCTGTTACAGGTCCTACCTGTCTGTTATCCTTACAATCCGAAGACGTGCCATGCCCACGAGTCATGAGAGACTTGCAGCCACTGCCTATTTTTGTTAAAATGCCAGGCGAGAAGTGACTGGGTGGGGTATGGCCACCACCAATATGATGTTGATTCAAAACGACCTCCGCCTGGTGTGGCGCGGAGACTGCAGCCTGCCTGGTTGGGCGACACGCCGCTGGTCAGGCAGCCAGCAAACATTAGTGCAAGGAGCACACGATCCGATGCCCACAACTGTGGAGTTTTTGCGCAACGAGAAGAATCCGGTAACCTTTGCGGCCGGTCAATCCATCTTTCAGCAGGGAGATGCCGGGGACTTCATGTATGGCATCGTGGAGGGCACCGTCGAGGTGCTGCGCCAGGGCACGGTGATTGACACGTTAGGCGCCGGCGAGATCTTTGGCGAAATGGCAATCCTCGACCGGCAGCCGCGCAGTGCCGATGCCGTGGCCAAAACCGACGTGAAGCTGGCCCCGGTCGATGAGCGACGTTTTTTGATGCTCGTTCAGAATCACCCCTATTTTGCGCTGACCGTGATGCGCATCATGGCCGAACGCCTGCGGCGTTAGGGTATGATCGTCTGCCAGCAAAGAGTCGCTTGCTGATTACCTGCCGCACGATTGGAACGTCGGGCTTGAACACCTACCTAGCCATCGACCTGGGTGCCGAGAGTGGACGCGTGATGGCGGCCCACTTCGACGGCGAGCACCTGACCCTGAATGAGGTGCACCGATTTGCCAATGAACCGGTGCGCCTGCCGTCCGGCCTCCACTGGGACGTGCTGCGGCTGTGGCATGCCATCAAACGCGGCTTGGCCGCAGCCGCCTCACGTTATCCAGCCATCACCAGCCTCGGTGTCGACACCTGGGGGGTTGACTTTGCCCTGCTGGCTGCCGATGGCACCCTGCTCGGTAATCCGGTCCACTACCGGGATGCGCGCACCCAGGGGGTGCTGGAACGAACCCTGGCGCGGGTGCCGCGCGCCGACATCTTTGTGCATACCGGCATTCAGTTCATGCCGATCAATACGTTGTACCAGCTGGTGGCCATGGCCGAGGCGCACTCTCCCCTGCTGGCAGCGGCCGCTTCATTTCTCACCATACCGGACCTCTTCAATTATTGGCTCAGCGGCCGCAAAGCCAATGAGTTCAGCAACGCGACGACGACCCAATGTTACAACCCGACCACGGGCGATTGGGCACGTGACGTGCTGACGGCGCTGGACATTCCCACGGCCATGTTCGGCGAGATCGTAGCGCCGGGAATGCAGCTGGGAACGCTGCAGCCGGCGGTGGCGGCGGAGATAGAGGGACGCGCGATACCGGTCATTACGCCGGCTACCCACGACACAGGCTCCGCGGTGGCCGCCGTCCCCATGCACGACGGACCCGCGATCTACCTCAGCTCGGGAACCTGGTCACTGATGGGGGTAGAAGTCGCGGCACCCGTGCTCAGTGAAGCCGCCATGCTGCACAACTTCACCAACGAGGGCGGCGTCGGCGGAACGTTTCGGCTGCTCAAGAATATCATGGGCCTGTGGCTGGTGCAGGAGTGCCGCCGCAGCTGGGCCGCGCGGGGCGAAGAGGTGTCATACGCCGGCCTGGTCGAACTGGCCGCAGCGGCGCCGCCGTTTGCTGGCATCATTCTGCCCAGCGCCGACCGCTTTCTCGCACCCGCCGACATGCCGGACGCAGTGGTTGGTTTCTTGAGGGAGACCGGCCAGCCGGTGCCGCCGAACCGGGGTGCGCTGCTGCGCATCATCTTCGAAAGCCTGGCCCTCGAGTATCGTTGGGTGGCCGAACGCCTGGACGAGCTGGCCGGGCGCGAACACCCCGTCATTCACATCATCGGCGGCGGCGCGCAAAACCAGCTGCTCAACCAGCTCACTGCCGATGCCACCGGGCGTACGGTGCTGGCCGGCCCCGTGGAAGCGACCGCCCTGGGTAATGCCCTGGTGCAGGCCCTGGCTTTGGGCCACATCGGCTCGTTGGCCGAAGGGCGCGCCGTGATTGCGCGCTCGTTCCCGGTCACACGGTTCGACCCAAACAGCAACGACCGCTGGCAGACTGCGTACGCGCAGTATCTGCGCCTGCGTGCGGTCCACATGGGAGTTTGACCGTCTATGGCACTCGATCCACCCTTTCCTGAGCTCGATGAGCTGCTCACCCTGATTGGTGAGGCTGGCCTGCGTCTGTCCGAAATCAATGCCAGCGAAGGCGCCGCGGGCAACATCTCGATCTATGTCGGCTGGCCGCTCGAAGTGCGGCGCCGTTTCCCAGTCGCCGAGACGATCCCGCTGCCCACGGCCAGCCCCGAGCTCGCCGGCCGGCTGTTCATCGTGACCGGATCGGGCCGGCGTTTGCGCGAGATCATCCATGACCCGGTGGCCAACCTGGCTGCCCTGGTCGTCGATGCCGGAGGTGCAACGGCCCAGATGTACACGTCGCCGCGCCGGCTGTTTGCGCGGGTCACCAGTGAGTTCAACTCGCACCTGGCGGTGCATCAGGACCAGGTGCAGCGCACCGCCACCAACTTCCACGCGGTGATTCATGCTCAACCGCCCTACCTGACCTATCTCAGCCACATTGCACGCTATCGCGACGTCACCTACTTGAATCAGCACCTGCTGCGCTGGCAGCCCGAAACCATCGTCAACCTGCCCGAAGGGATCGGCGTGGTTCCATTCATCATGCCTGGTTCCGCACCGTTGATGCAGGCCACCATGGAAAGCCTGCGCACCCACCGCATCGTCATCTGGAGCAAACACGGTGTCGTGGCACGCTCCGAGATATCGGCCAAACGCGCGTCGGACCGCATCGAATATGCCGAGACAGCGGCGCGGTACGAGTACATGAACCTGGTCAATCATGAGATGGGGGAAGGACTGACCCCCGAGGAGCTGCGCGCAATCGCTGCAACGTTCGGCGTGGCGCAGACAGCGTTTGTATAATCTATCGTATCGTGCGCAGTGAGGAGCTATGCCGAAGAACTTGTGGAACGATGCCGATGCGGCCGGTTTGTTTGGATTAGACCTGCTCGTCTACCGCTCTCACCTCCTGGGCGCTGACCGCAGTGTGTGCAACATCTACGGTGGAAACACGGGCAGCAAGGTCATGGAAACCGACTTCCGCGGCCGGCCAGTGCATACCCTGTGGGTCAAAGGTTCTGGCTCGGACCTGGCCACGATGGGGCGCCAGGATTTTGCCGGTTTGCGCCTGGACGATGTGCTGCCGCTCATGGCGCGCGAATCCATGACCGACGAAGAGATGACCCGTTACCTGGCGCACACCCTGCTGGCGCCGAACATGGTGCGGCAGTCGATCGAAACGCTGCTGCACGCCTTTGTGCCGGCGCCCCACACCGATCACACCCACCCCGACGCCGTGATCAGCCTGGCCTGTGCCGCCGATGGCGAGCGCCTGGCGCGTGAGGTCTATGGCGACCGTATGGCGTGGGTACCGTACATCCGGCCAGGCTTCACCCTGAGCAAATGGATTGGGCAGCAGGTGCGTGACAACCCGCAGGTCGAGTGTGTGGTCATGGGCAAACATGGCCTGGTGACCTGGGGTGACGATCCCAAGTCCTGTTACAACCAGACCATCCGCATCATTCAAGCAGCTGAAGATTTTATCGCCCAGCGTGCCCAGGGGCGCGCCGTGTTTGGCAGCGTGGAGGTGTCGGGCATGTCGCCGGCAAGCCGGCAGGCCGTGGCGGCCGACGTGCTGCCGGTGCTCCGAGGCGCCGCGGGGCGCTGTCTGCTGGCGTTCGACGATCGCGCCGAGGTGTTGGACTTTATCGGCAGTGCCCGTGCGGCCGCAGTGGCTGCGCGCGGTGCAGCCTGCCCCGACCACCTGGTGCATACGAAGCGCGTGCCGTTGTTCATCGACTGGCGGCCGGACGAAGGCATCGACGTGCTCAAGACGCGCCTGCGCAGCGGCGTGGCACAGTACATCGAGGACTATCAGACCTATTTTGCCTCCAACCAGACAGCGGGCGACAAGATGGGTGACCCGGCCCCGCGCATCGTTTTGATCCCTGGTGTGGGCATGTTCAATACGGGCAAAGATGCTTTTGCCGCCACGGTTGCGCACGACCTGTACCTGCGCGCCATCCAGGTGATGCGCGGCTCGGAGGCGGTCGATCGTTTCACCTCGCTCACCCCCGAAGAGTCGTATGCCATCGAATACTGGCCGTTGGAGCTGTACAAGCTGACACGGCGTCCGCCCGATCGTGAGCTGGCGCGGCGGGTCGCCTTCGTGACCGGCGGTGCGTCCGGCATTGGTCGCGCGATTGCCCACCGCCTGGCCGCCGAAGGCGCCCACGTGGCCGTGGCCGACATCGACAGCGATGGCGCACGGCGGGTCGCCGACGACATCGTGGCCCAACATGGTTACCGGCGGGCGGTGGCGGTGCCATGTAACGTTACCGACGAAGCACAGGTGCTGGAGGCCTTCCGCCAGACGACCCTGGCTTACGGCGGTGTGGACATCGTCGTCAGCAACGCGGGCATTGCCTCGTCATCGCACATCACCGAAACGTCGTTGGCGGAGTGGCAGCGCCTGTTCGACGTCCTGGCGCAGGGGTATTTCCTGGTCAGCCGGGCGGCCTTCCGCCTGTGGCAGGCGCAGGGGCTGGGGGGCAGTCTCATCTTCATCGCCAGCAAAAACGCCATGATTGGCAGCAAAAATGCCGCTGCGTATGGTGCGGCCAAAGCGGCCGAAGTCAACCTGGCCCGCTGCCTGGCCGAAGACGGGGGCGCCCTCGGCGTGCGTGTCAACGTCGTCAACCCGGACGCCGTCCTGCAGGGGTCGGGCATCTGGGATGCGGGCTGGCGTGAAGCTCGTGCGCGCGGCATGGGCATCACACCCGATCAGCTGGAAGAGGCCTATCGCCAGCGCTGCACGCTGAAGGTGAACGTGTACCCGGAGGACGTTGCCGAGGCCGTGTTGTTCCTGGCCTCCGAGCGCGCCGCCAAAACGACGGGGGGTATTCTCAATGTCGACGGCGGCATTCCCGCGGCCTATGTCCGGTAGAATGACGCGCGGCCGGTATCACCGGCAGCCACGAACCTACTAACATGCTGCCCCCAGGGAGGATGCCCATGTC
Organism: uncultured Anaerolineae bacterium; assembly: GCA_964642445.1. GTDB lineage: Bacteria > Chloroflexota > Anaerolineae > SSC4 > Amarolineaceae > SSC4. The sequence continues at coordinate 3,536 of CAZXQZ010000001.1, read as the reverse complement.
ACCTTCAATGCTGCGTACTATCCTGCTTGCTGGACTATTATGCGGGCTGTTCGCCCTGGCGATTGGCCTGTTGGCTGACCAACCGCCGGCCAGCGCTGACAGCCAGGCGATGGGCCTGGTCGTCTAAGACAGCTCGCAGGCGCTGCTGCCCCTGGTCGGCGAACCGGGCAAGCCGCGCCGCACGCCGACCCCAACGCGCACGCGCACACCAACGCCCACCACCACGCGCACGCCAACAGCGACACCAGGCGCCACAGCCACCACTGCGGTGACGCCGACACCCACCTCGCCATCCGGCACCGGTCCCACGATTGCCGGCTGCCCGCAGTTCCCAGCCGATAACATCTGGACCGTGCGCGTCGACACCCTGCCCCTGGACCCCAATTCCAGCCTGTACATCAACACCATCGGCGCGACAACCGGTCTGCACGCCGATTTTGGCGCCGGCGAGCGGCCATCTGGCTCCGGGGCACCGATTGGTATTCCCTGGACGATTTCCACACATCCTCTTTACCTGTCCTTAACCGTGTGATAGTCCCGTCTTCACCTAACATCGGCGATTTGCGTGCATAATCCTTCTGTCTGCTACCCAAGAACCTTTTCGGAGCACAGGAGATTATGATGAACAAGCACGTAAATCGTAAGGCCGTTGTGGTGTCCGCGATTGTGACAACGATTGCCCTGGTTGGCATCGGTGCTGCCACGTTGGTTGCCAATCCCCCCGCCGCGGACGCAGATGTGGCTGTGTCGAATGCGCAGCCCCTGGTGATCGACCCCTCACAGACGCTGACACCGGCGCAGGCCGAGGCCGAAATTGCCGCCTACGAGGTGCGGTTGTCGGAAGCCTACCAGGCGCTCGAACAGGCCTATGCGCAGATCGAACTGCTGCAGGCTGGCCAGGCCGCGCCGGCCGAGCCACGGTCGTGGGAAGAACACGAAGAGGGCAGCACGCGCCACGGCCACGTTATTTTCGAACACGAACATGAACACGAGGATGATCATGACTAATCGAACCCAGACGCCGGCAGTCGTTCGCACGAACCGGCGCAGCAGCAAAACCCCCGCCTGGAAAAGTGCCCTGCTGGCATCAGCCATGGGTACGATGATCCTGGGGTGGGGTATCCTGGGCTGTACCGATGCCACATCGAACACCCCAACGCAGCAGGGCACCACCTCATCCCAGGCATCGGAGATCGCGACCGCTGACGATCCAGGCACGGCCGTGGACTCGTCCAGCCTGGACAGCGTCACCATTCCCAGCATGCCGCAGGCCCCGACCTTCCGGCAGGCGCCGGCCCGGACGCGCGGCTCGTGAACAGGCTGCACGAACACCACTTCCGGGCCATGAACACCGACGTGAGCGCCTGGCTGTGGGCAGATACCCCCGTGGCAGACCCCTGGCTGCTCGACGTCCAGCATTTTTTTGCTGCCGTCGAGGCTGAGTTGAGCCGCTTTCGCCCGGCCTCCGGGTTGAGCCGCTTGAACGCAGCAGCCGGGCTGGGACCCCAGTCGGTTTCCTCCACGTTACAGCACGTCCTGGCCCGGGCCCTGGCTGCGGCGCGGGCCAGTGATGGGATTTTCGACCCGACCGTGCTGACGGCTCTGCAGCAGGCCGGCTACGATCGTAGTTTCGAACAGCTGGGTATACACGGCCTGGCGGGTGCGGCAGCGGGGCAGCCCAATGGGAAATCATCGATGCCAGGTCTGCCGAACGAGACGCTGGTGCGATCCCCAGGCTGGCAGCAGGTGATGCTGGATCCCATCGATGGGACCGTCACGCTGCCAGCCGGCCTGGGTCTGGACCTGGGTGGAATTGCCAAAGGCTGGACGGTGGATCAGGCTGTCGAACAGCTGGGTATACACGGTGCCGCGCTGGTCGATGCCGGCGGTGATATTCGCGCCAGTGCCGCACCCGGTGGTCAACCCTGGCCGATTGCAATCGCCGATCCGTTCGATGACACACGTGACCTGGGTGTGATGGTCCTGGCGGAGGGCGCCGTGGCCACGAGTACGATCGGCCGTCGTCATTGGCACCACAACGGTCGATCGGCGCATCACCTGATCGACCCACGCCGCGGCGAACCGTGTCAGAGTGACTTGCACACCGTGACCGTGGTGGCACCCACCGTCGTACAGGCAGAGGTGGCCGCCAAGGTTGCACTGATCCTGGGTGCACGCGATGGCCGGGTCTACCTGGAAAGGCGGGGTTGGTCGGGTTTGTTCGTGGGCCGTGATGGTGGGCGGCAATTGATCGGCTCACTGGCCATTCAACCAAAATGGGAGCAATGAGATGATAAACAGACCATTGACAGTGTCACCCGAACCGGTCACCCCATCCAATTCCAACGCCGAGCGCGATCCATGGGGTACGGTCCTGGGGACTCTGCTTGGGGCTGGGCTGGCCGTGGCGGGGTTTGCGATTGGCCTGGGTGTTACCGGCCTCAGCGGGGAGACGCACGCCTACTGGTATCTGAGTCGAGCGGCCGGCTTCGTGGCCTATTTTCTGCTGTGGGGTTCGATGCTGTGGGGGCTTCTCCTCAGCACGAAGATCGGGCAGGGCCGGCTGCGTCCCCCGGTGCTGCTGGATGCGCATGACTTTTTGAGCTACCTCGCCCTGGGATTTACCCTGTTTCACGGGCTGGTTCTGATGGGCGACACCTATTTGAGTTTCCCCCTGACCGCAGTGCTGGTGCCGTTTGCCAGTGGGTACGAACCGCTGCTGGTGGCCGCCGGCCAGATTGGGCTGTGGTTGTCACTGATCGTGGGTTTGAGTTACCCGGTGCGCAAACAGCTGGGTCAGCGCCGTTGGCGCCAGCTGCATTACTTGAGCTTCGCGGCGTACCTGGTGGCCCTGCTGCATGCAGCTTTTCTGGGCACCACCAGCCAGTACCTGGCTGTCCAGGTGATGTACGTGCTCACAGCAGCGCCGGTGTTCTTTTTGACGTTTTACCGTCTTTTTAGCGCCCGTCAGAGACAGGACCAGTTTGGATTTTAGATTTTGGATTTTGGATTGGTTGTTGTGGGGTGCGGCGGCGCGTATGGTAAAATAGGCAGTATGGCACAGGCGAAGATTTTGTTGGCCGATGATGATGAGATGATCGTGGACGTTCTGCAAGACCGCCTGGCTGCGGAGGGTTACACGGTCATCGTTGCGCGTGACGGGGAGGAAGCCCTACGCCTGGCGCGCCTGAGTAACCCCGACCTGGTTCTGTTGGATGTCATGATGCCCCGGCTGCACGGTTGGGAGGTGTGCCGCGAGCTGCGGCGCACCAGTGCGGTGCCCATTTTGATGCTCACGGCGCGCGGGGAAGAGATGGACCGTGTGTTGGGCCTGGAGTTGGGCGCCGACGACTACGTCGTCAAACCGTTCAGTTTTCGCGAGCTGCTGGCGCGCGTACATGCCCAGCTGCGGCGCGCCGGTATGGTCCAGGCACTTCCACCGCCGGTGGACGATGGCCGCGAAACCCTGGGCGATGTCCTCACCGACCGGCCGCCGCACCTGGTCCTGCGCAGCGGCGACCCGGTCACCCGGTCCC